>NZ_JBHYHC010000024.1:0-91866 GCF_042738955.1 Umezawaea sp. NPDC059074 | reverse complement strand
CAAAAAGATCCATATGGATAGAGGCGAGCGGCAGCCGTGTCCAGCAGTAGTCCTGCGTCACAGTTCGGCCCCAATGAGTGGTTGGTCGAGGAGATGTACGAGCAGTTCCTCGCCGATCCGTCGTCCGTAGACCCGGCGTGGCACGATTTCTTCGCCGACTACAAGCCGACGCAGCGGGCAGCCGGCAGCGGGGGCGTCACGGCGTCCTCCGCCGGTTCGACGACGACCACCACCACGACGCGTGCGGTCGAGAACGGGCAGGCTCCCAAGGCCACCACGCCCGCTCCGCAGCAGGCCGCGCCACAGCAGGCCGCGCCTGCCGTCAAGCCTCCGGCTCCCAAGGCGGCGGCGCCGAGCAAGCCCGCGCCGCAGCAGGCCGCGAAGGCCGCGCCGGTGAAGCCCGCCGAGGGCGAGGAGCAGAAGCAGCTCCGCGGTGCTTCCGCCGCGATCGCGAAGAACATGGAGCTGTCGCTCACCGTTCCGACCGCGACGAGCGTGCGCGCCGTGCCCGCGAAGCTGCTGGCCGACAACCGCATCGTGATCAACAACCACCTGAAGCGGACGCGGGGCGGGAAGGTCTCCTTCACGCACCTGATCGGCTACGCGGTCGTCCGGGCGCTCAAGGCGTACCCGAACATGAACAACCACTACGCGACGGTGAACGACAAGCCGTTCGTGATCAGCCCCGAGCACGTCAACTTCGGCCTGGCGATCGACCTGCCCGGCAAGGACGGCTCGCGCACCCTCGTGGTGGCCTCGATCAAGGGCTGCGAGGACATGACGTTCACGCAGTTCTGGCAGGCCTACGAGGACCTGATCCGCAAGGCCCGCACCGGCGGTCTGGGCACGGAGGACTTCTCCGGCACCACGATCTCGCTGACCAACCCCGGCACGATCGGCACGAACCACTCGGTCCCGCGCCTCCAGGCGGGCCAGGGCACGATCGTCGGCGTCGGCGCGATGGAGTACCCCGCGCACTTCCAGGGCACCAGCGAGCAGGCCCTGACGGACATGGGCGTCAGCAAGGTCATCACGCTGACCTCGACGTACGACCACCGGATCATCCAGGGCGCCGAGTCCGGCGAGTTCCTGCGCCGCGTGCACCAGCTGCTGCTGGGCGAGGACGGCTTCTACGACGACGTGTTCACGTCGCTGCGGCTGCCGTACGAGCCGATCCGCTGGGTCGCGGACATCCCCGAGGGCTCGGTCGACAAGACCGCCCGCGTGATCGAGCTGATCGACGCGTTCCGCACGCGCGGCCACCTGATGGCCGACACGGACCCGTTGAACTACCGCCAGCGCAGCCACCAGGACCTCGACGTCCTGTCGCACGGCCTGACGCTGTGGGACCTGGAGCGCGAGTTCCCGGTCGGCGGGTTCGCGGGCAAGGAGCGGATGAAGCTCCGGGACATCCTGGGTGTGCTCCGCAACTCCTACTGCCGCACCGTCGGCGTCGAGTACATGCACATCCTCGAGCCCGAGGAGCGCAACTGGATCCAGGAGCGCGTCGAGGTCCCGCACGAGAAGCCGCCAGCCACCGTGCAGAAGTACATCCTCAGCAAGCTCAACGCCGCCGAGGCGTTCGAGACGTTCCTCCAGACCAAGTACGTCGGCCAGAAGCGGTTCTCGCTCGAGGGCGGCGAGACGGTCATCCCGCTGCTGGACGCGGTGCTGGACAAGGCCGCCGAGCACGAGCTGGACGAGGTCGTCATCGGCATGCCGCACCGCGGCAGGCTGAACGTCCTGGCGAACATCGTGGGCAAGCCGATCTCGCAGATCTTCCGCGAGTTCGAGGGCAACCTCGACCCCGGCCAGGCGCACGGCTCCGGCGACGTGAAGTACCACCTCGGCGCCGAGGGCAAGTACTTCCGGATGTTCGGCGACGGCGAGACGAAGGTGTCGCTGACGGCGAACCCGTCGCACCTCGAAGCGGTCGACCCGGTGCTCGAGGGCATCGTGCGGGCGAAGCAGGACATCCTCGACAAGGGCGGCGACGGCTTCTCCGTCCTCCCGGTCGCGATGCACGGCGACGCCGCGTTCGCGGGCCAGGGCGTGGTCGCGGAGACGCTGAACCTGGCCCTGGTGCGCGGTTACCGCACCGGCGGCACGGTGCACGTGGTCGTGAACAACCAGGTCGGCTTCACCACCGCGCCGGAGAACTCGCGGTCGTCGAAGTACTCGACGGACGTCGCGAAGATGATCGGCGCGCCGGTCTTCCACGTGAACGGCGACGACCCGGAGGCCTGCTACTGGGTCGCGAAGCTGGCGGTGGACTACCGGCAGGCGTTCAACAAGGACGTCGTGATCGACATGGTCTGCTACCGCCGCCGCGGCCACAACGAGGGCGACGACCCCTCGATGACGCAGCCCGCCATGTACGACGTGATCGACACCAAGCGCTCGGTGCGCAAGACCTACACCGAGTCGCTGATCGGCCGCGGCGACATCTCCGTCGAGGAGGCGGAGAAGGCGTTGCAGGACTTCTCCAGCCAGTTGGAGCACGTCTTCAACGAGGTCCGCGAGCTGGAGAAGCACCCCGCCAAGGCCAGCCCGTCGGTCGAGTCCGAGCAGCAGGTGCCCGCGAAGCTCCCCACCGGGGTCAGCATCGAGGTGCTGGAGAAGATCGCCGACGCGCACGTCAACCTCCCGGAGGGCTTCACGCCGCACGCGCGCGTCAAGCCGGTCCTGGAGCGGCGCGCGAAGATGGCCCGCGAGGGCGGCATCGACTGGGCGTTCGCCGAGCTGCTCGCGTTCGGCTCGCTGACCCTGGAGGGCCGTCTGGTCCGCCTGGCCGGTCAGGACTCGCGACGCGGCACGTTCGTGCAGCGCCACGCGGTGCTGGTCGACCGCAAGACCGGCGCGGAGTACACGCCGCTGCAGAACCTGTCGGACGACCAGGGCAAGTTCATGGTCTACGACTCGGTGCTGTCGGAGTTCGCCGCGCTCGGCTTCGAGTACGGCTACTCGGTCGCGAACAGCGACGCGCTGGTGCTGTGGGAGGCGCAGTTCGGCGACTTCGTGAACGGCGCCCAGCCGGTCATCGACGAGTTCATCTCGTCCGGTGAGGCGAAGTGGGGCCAGCGCTCGGACGTCGTGCTGCTGCTGCCGCACGGCCACGAGGGCCAGGGTCCCGACCACACGTCGGGTCGCATCGAGCGGTTCCTCCAGCTGTGCGCCGAGGGCTCGATGACGATCGCCGTGCCGTCGACGCCCGCGAACTACTTCCACCTGCTGCGCCGCCACGCCCTCGACGGCGTGAACCGGCCGCTGGTGGTGTTCACGCCCAAGTCGATGCTGCGCCTGAAGGCCGCGACCAGCCCGGTCGAGGACTTCACCGAGGAGCGGTTCAAGTCGGTCATCCAGGACCCGACGAAGCCGGACCCGTCGAAGGTCACCAAGGTCGTGCTGTGCAGCGGCAAGATCTACTACGAGCTGGCGGCCGAGCAGGAGAAGCGCGAGGTCAAGGACACCGCGGTCGTCCGGGTCGAGCAGCTCTACCCGGTGCCCGCCCGCAAGCTGACCGAGGCGCTGGAGCAGTACCCCAACGCCACCGAGGTCCGCTGGACGCAGGAGGAGCCCGCGAACCAGGGCGCGTGGCCGTTCTACGGCCTCGCGCTCCCGGAGCTGCTGCCCCCGCGCTTCCGCGTGGTCCGCGTGTCCCGCCGCCCGATGGCCGCCCCGTCGGCCGGGTCGAGCAAGGTGCACGAGGTCGAGCAGCGCGAGATCATCACGAAGGCGTTCGACTAGGTTTCACGCCCCGAGCCGCCGGAACCGAGCACGTGGGTTCCGGCGGCTCGGCCGTTCACGGAGGAATTCCGATGTACTTCACCGACCGCGGCATCGAGGAACTGGAAACGCGCCGGGGCGACGAGGAGGTCAGCTTCGCGTGGCTGGCCGACCGCCTGCGCGCGTTCGTCGACCTGAACCCCGACTTCGAGACCCCGATCGAACGCCTGGCCACGTTCCTGGCCCGCGACGACGAGGACGACGAGTGACGCGGTGGGGCCTCGGTCGAGGCCCCACCGAGCACTACCAGGCGTAGGCCTCCGGGGCGGACTTGGAGCCGTTCGGGCCGGGGGCCGGGAACAGGGTGTCGAGTTTGGCCAGTACCTCGGTGTCGAGCTTCAGCTCGGCGGCGTGGAGTGAGCCGTCGAGTTGGGCGGCGGTGCGCGGGCCGATGATCGGGGCCGTCACGCCCTCCTGGTGCAGCAGCCACGCCAGGCCGACGTCGGCCGGGTCCTCGCCGAGGTCGGCGCAGAGCTTCTCGTAGCCCTCGATGGCGTCGCGGTGCTTGGCCAGGCCGTCCTTGGCGCGGTCCGAGGTGCCGCGGGAGCCGCCGCCCTCGCGCTGCTTGCGCAGCACGCCGCCGAGCAGGCCGCCCTGGAGCGGCGACCACGGGATGACGCCGAGGCCGTAGTGCCTCGCGGCGGGCAGGACTTCGAGTTCCGCCCAGCGGTTGAGCAGGTTGTAGATGGACTGCTCGCTGACCAGGCCGAGGAAGTGCCGGTTGCGGGCGGCTTCCTGGGCTTGGGCGAGGTGCCAGCCCGCGAAGTTGGACGAGCCGAAGTAGAGCACCTTGCCCTGCTGGCGCAGGACGGAGAACGCCTCCCAGATCTCGTCCCACGGCGTCGCGCGGTCGACGTGGTGCATCTGGTAGAGGTCGATGTAGTCGGTCTTGAGGCGGCGCAACGAGTCGTCCGCCGCGCGGCGGATGTTCAACGCGGACAACAGGTTCGTGTTCGGCCAGTCGCCCATGCCGCCGTAGACCTTGGTGGCCAGCACGGTCCTCTCGCGCCGACCGCCGCCGGTGTCGAACCAGCGGCCGATGATCTGCTCGGTGACCCCCTCCCCCTTCTTCGCGCCGTAGACGTTCGCGGTGTCGAAGAAGTTGACGCCCTGCTCGTGGGCGCGGTCCATGATCGTGAAGCTGTCGGGCTCGGTGGTCTCGGGGCCGAAGTTCATCGTGCCGAGGCAGAGGCGGGACACGGAGAGACCGGAACGACCGAGGTGCGTGTACTCCATGCCCTCCAGCTAACCCCTCGAACGGTCCCGCCGCCACGTGGAGCGACTCCAGCTTCCACAAATTTGACAGTATTGACCTCGAATATTCGACACTGCCATTTCACCCGGTCGTGGAGTTAGTTTCATCTCGGTTCAACCAATTCCCTGCGGAGGACCCAGATGATGAAACAACTGCGCCGAGGAGCCGTTCTCACGGCGCTCGGGCTGACCGGGGCGGTCCTGTTCGCCCCGACCGTCACGGCCGCGCCGCTGGAGGAGGCCGTCCTCCACGCGTCCGGCTCGGAGGCCGTGCCCGGCAGCTACCTCGTGGTCTACAAGAAGGGCGTGAGCGCCGACGCCAACGCGCTCGCCACCCGCTACCAGGGCAAACTGGGCCGCTCGTTCACCTCGACCATCCAGGGCTTCTCGGTGCGGGGGCTGTCCGAGCAGCAGGCGCGGCGGCTGGCCGCCGACCCGGCGGTCGACTACGTGGAGCAGGACGCGATCGTCCGGGTGCAGGACACGCAGACCGATCCGGTGTGGGGGCTCGACCGGATCGATCAGCGCGAACTGCCGCTGGACAAGAAGTACACCTACGACAACACGGCGTCGAACGTGACGGCCTACGTCATCGACACCGGAATTCGCAAGTCCCATTCCGAATTCGAGGGGCGCGCGAGTTACGGTTACGACTTCGTCGACAACGACTCCGACGCCTCCGATTGCAACGGCCACGGCACGCACGTGGCGGGCACGGTCGCGGGCAAGACCTACGGGGTCGCGAAGAAGGCCAAGATCGTGTCGCTGCGCGTCCTGGGCTGCGACGGCTCCGGCTCGTTCGAGGGCATCATCTCGGCGATCGACTGGGTGACCGCGAACGGCGTGAAGCCCGCCGTGGTCAACATGAGCCTCGGTGGCAACGGCAGCAACGCCACCATGGAGAACGCGGTGCGCAAGTCCATCGCCGCGGGCTTCACCTACGCCCTCGCGGGCGGCAACAGCGGGCAGGACGCGTGCGGTTTCACGCCTGCCCGCACTCCGGAAGCCATCACGGTCGGCGCGGTCGACCAAGCGGGGAAGAGGTCGGTGTGGAACTCCTCAGCCAGCTCCAACTTCGGCACGTGCCTGGACATCTGGGCGCCGGGTACGGCTATCCGTTCGGCGTCGTACTCGAGTGACACCGGGTACACCGAGATGGGCGGCACGTCGATGGCCAGCCCGCACGTCGCGGGCGCCGCGGCGCTCTACCTCGGCGCGAACCCGAGCGCCACGCCCAAGCAGGTGCGCGACGCGCTGGTCGCCAACGCCACCAAGGACCTGTTGACCGACATCAAGTCCGGGTCGCCGAACCTGTTCCTGTACACGGGTTCCGGCGGCCAGAACCCGCCGAACCCGCCCGCGGGCAAGCTGACCGCCGCGACCTCCCCTGCCTCGCAGACGATCGGCAACGGCCAGGTCGGCACCACCACGGTGACCGTCCAGGGCGGCTCGGGCACGGTCCGGCTGTCCGCGACCGGCGGCCCGCAGGGGTCGTTGAAGTTCTTCCAGCCGTCGACGATCTCGGCGGCGGGCAGCTCGCAGCTCTCCGTGTACACCGGGTTCGGGTCGGCGGGGACCTACCCGATCACGATCACGGCCACGGACGGCGTGAACAGCGCCACCACGACGTTCACGCTGACCGTCAGGTAGCTGCGCGAACCGGGCCCGGTGTCACTCCCATTCCCAGCGGATGCCGAGGATGCCGGGCCCGGTGTCGTGCGCGACCAGGTGCGCGCTGTGGGTCGTGCCGATCCACAGGTCGCGCACGTCGCTCTCCGGGTCCTTCGACGTCTCGCGGCGGAACCGGTAGCAGCGCACGGGAACCGCGTCGGGGTGGAAGTTCACCTGGAGCACGTAGTCCCGCGCCCCGCGCAGGAACCGCCGGTCGGTGACCGAGCTGATCCCGCCGGGGTTCGACGCGATCCGGTAGTCGACCAGCGCCGTGTCCCCGGCGCGCAGCATCCGGTCGAACAGCACCTCGGCGATGAGGAACCCGTGCTCCTGCTCGGTGCGCACCCGGCCGAGGCGGCACGCCCCCTGCGCGGTGATCGTGCCGACGCTCTCGTCCTCCTCGTCGGCCCGCTGGATGGCGAGGAACCGGTCGATGCCGTCCTCGTCGGCGCGCAGCACGCCGCTGGACCGGAACTCGACCTCCCGGCCGTCCGGTCCGACGGTCATCACGTCGCGCCAGGTCAGGTAGGTGACGGGGGTGGGTTCCAGGTGGTCGACCTTGAGCATCAGCTCGTTGAGGCCGTCGGCCTGCACGTCCCAGATGCCCTCCAGCGTCAACGCGCGCTCGGCGGCCTGCTCGGTCCACCGGCCGCGCGGCCGCTTCGGGCCGAGGCTGCACAGCAGGTCGTCGACGCCGAGGATCTCCTCCAGCAGCTTGACCACGCGCAGCGACTCCGGCCGTTCGGGCCTGCTGCGGCCGCGCCGCCAGTAGCTCAACGTCGACACGCTCACCTGCGCGCCGCGCCGGGCCAGGTGGTGTTGAACCCGTTCCAGGCTCAGTCCGCCCGCCTCGATCGCCCGCGTCAGCGCGTCGCCGAAGTCCTCCGCCACAAGGAGGCACCCTACGTGACCTACAGCACCCTGACCCCTGCTCGCCACACCGCCCGCGTCAGCGGGACACCGGGTCGGTAGGCCAGATGGGTGGTCGAGGGGGCGTTCAACACGTGCACGTCGGCGCGCGCGCCGGGCCGGAGCACGCCGATGTCGTCACGACGCAGCGCTTGCGCCCCACCAAGGGTCGCGGCCCGCACGGCTTCCTCGACGCTCATCCGCATCTGGAGGACGGCGGTGGTGACGCAGAAGGCCATCGACGACGTGTACGACGAGCCGGGGTTGCAGTTGCTGGCCAGCGCCACGGTCGCGCCCGCGTCGAGCAGGCCGCGGGCGTTCGGGAGCGGCTGGCGGGTCGAGAGGTCGCACGCGGGCAGCAGCGTGGCCACGGTGTCCGAGCCCGCGAGCAGCTCGACGTCCTTGTCGGACAGGTAGGTGCAGTGGTCGACGCTCGCCGCGCCGAGGTCCACGGCCAGCCGCACCCCCGGCCCCTCGCCGAGCTGGTTGCCGTGCACGCGCAGGCCGAGTCCCTTGGCGGCGGCCGCTTCGAGCACCGCGCGCGACTGGTCCTCGTCGAACGCGCCGGTCTCGCAGAACACGTCCGCCCAGCGCACGTGCGGGGCCACGGCGTCGAGCATCTCGCCGCGCACGAGGTCCACGTAGTCGTCGGCGGTCGTCCCCGCGGGCACCAGGTGCGCGCCGAGGAACGTGACCTCGTCGGCGTGCTCCCGCGCCAGCTTCGCCGACCGGACCTCGTCGACGACGCTGAGGCCGTACCCGGTCTTGGTCTCGACGTACGTGGTGCCCTGGCTGACGGCCTCGGCGATGTGCCGCTTGAGGTTGGCGGCCAGCTCGTCGTCGGAGGCGGCACGGGTCGCGCCGACCGTGACGGCGATCCCCCCTGCCGTGTAGGGCTTCCCGGCCATCCGCGCGCCGAACTCGGCGGTCCGGTCGCCCGCGAACACGAGGTGCGTGTGGCTGTCGACCCACCCCGGCAGGACGGCCCGGCCCTCGACGTCGACACGGGTGTCGGCGGCGGGCTCCCCGTCCCCGACCCACACGACCCGGTCCCCCTCCAGCACCAGCGCGGTGCCGGAGACCTCGGGGTCGTTGGTGGTCAGCTCGCCGATGCCGGTGATGAGGGTGCTCATCGACGCAGGAACCGCTTCCAGGCCTCGGCCGGGAACGCGATCCGCGCCCCGGTGTTCTTGGAGTCCCTCACAGCGACCACCGGTCCGGTGAAGGCGACCTCGACGCAGTTGCCCTCGTTCCCATCGCCGCTGTAGCTGCTCTTGCGCCACTCCACCACAAACACCTCTTTCACTCGGTGAGCATCCCTTCGATCAACGCCACCGACTCGGAGTGGCTCATGGCCTGGGCGACCACGTGTTCGAAGACCAATCTAGCCCGCGCCACATCGCTCGCGTCCTCGAAATGCGACGCGCCGATGGGGTACTCGATGTACAGCATGTCCGGGTCTTCCTGGTCCGGGAACTCCAGCAGGGTGAACGCTCCGGTCAACCCTCCATGGATGCCGACGTCCTCAGACAGCACCCGGAGGGTGACCGTCGACAGGTCGGACATGATCACCAGGGACTCCAACTGCTCGACCTTGAGTTCCGGGTGGCGGTCCAACCTGCGAAGAGCTGATTCATCGATCAACCCGATCAGGTTCAGCGGGCGCTGCTCATCAGTCAGGCGGAGTTGGCGGATCTTCCGGATCTCCACCTGGTTGGCGATTTCGGACCTGGTCCTGCGCAGTTGGCTCGCCTCGAACACCGCCTGCATGTAGGCCGGGGTCTGGAGCAGGCCCGGCACGTAGGAGAGGGACATCTCCCGCACCACCGATGCCTCACTCTCCAGGTCGACGTAGCCCAGCACGGTGTACCCGTACTTGACCCACCAGCCCGGCTCCAAGGCGTACCGGACGTCGTCCAGAAGCCTTGGCAGGTAGACGTCGTAGACGTCCATCATCGAGCGGGCGAGGTGGACGTCCACCTGTGACTCACCCGCTTCGATGCGGTACATCGAGGTGCGCTTCTTGTCCAGGGCGAGCGCCGCCTCGTCGATGGTCATCCCCGCCTGTTCGCGCATCTGGCGCAGGCGGCGTCCCAGCTTCCGGCGTCGGAATGGTGGCCTCTTCATGGGGGTCATGATGACCTTCGGGAATTCCGAAGATGGGAATCCCATCACCCGTTCGAGAAATGAACACCGTCTTGGGCGATGACCTTCCCGGCCACGACCACGGTCGCCACGTCCGACGCGGTGGCCGTCAGGACCACCTGCTCGGGCCGGGAACCGGCCGTGCGCACCGAATCGAGGCGGATCGCGACGAAGTCGGCCGGTGCGCCGACGCCGATGCGCCCGGCTTCCGGCCAGCCGATGGAGGCGTGGTTGGTCAACGCCGCCATCAGTTCCCGTGGCGAGAAACGGCCTCGCCTGCCGGTGCGGAGGCGTTCGCCGTGCTCCAAGGCCCGTGATTCCAAGAGCGGGTCGATGACGGCGTGCTGGTCGCTGCCCAACGACAACGGGCTGCCGGCGTCGACGAGTTCCCGCGCGGGGCCGATGCCGTCGGCCAGGTCGGCCTCCGTGGTGGGGCAGAAGCACGCGCCCGTGCCGGAGGTGCCGAGGAGGGCGATGTCCTTGTCGGACAGGTGGGTCGCGTGGACCGCCGTGGTGCGCGGGGTCAGCGCGCCCGCCTCGTGGAGCAGCTCGGTGGGGGTCATGCCGTACGCGGCCAGGCAGGCCTCGTTCTCGGCGGGCTGCTCGGACAGGTGGACGTGCAGCGGCTGCTCCGGGAACGCGGCGGCCACCTCCGCCAGCTCGGCGCGGGGAACGGCCCGCACCGAGTGGATGGCCGCGCCGATCCTGGTCATCGCGTCCGGGCGCAGCTCGGCGACGCGGGCGGCCCACGCCGAAGCGGTACCGTCGGTGAAGCGCTCCTGGACACCCTGTACCGGTTGGTCGATACCGCCGGCCAAATAACAGGTGTCCAGCAGGGTCAAGCGGATGCCTGCGTTCGCCGCCGCTTGGCGCAGGGCTTCGCCCATCTCGTTGGAGCGGTCGTGCAGGTAGTGGAACTCGCCCACGGCCGTGATCCCGGCGACGGCCATCTCGCGGTAGACCGAGGTGGCCAGCGCGAGGTAGCTGTCCGGGGTGAGGGACGCGGCGACGGAGTACATGGCCTCGCGCCACGTCCAGAACGTGCCGCCGTCGTCGTGGGTCCGGCCCCGGAGGGCCCGGTGGAAGGCGTGGGAGTGGGCGTTGGCGAAGCCCGGCAGCACCACGCCCGACAACCGGGTGGCGTCACCCGGAGCGTCCGTTGTGGACAGTCGGACGACGACGCCGTCCACGACGTCCACCAGGACGCCGGGGACGACACCCTCGGGCAGCCACGCCTGTTCGCACCAGTAGCTCGTCACGTCGCCAAGTGCTCCAGGGTCGTCGCCAGCGCCACGACACCCGCCGCGCAGTCGTCCGACGACGCGAACTCCTCCGGCGCGTGGCTGACACCGGTGGGGTTGCGGACGAACAGCATCGCGGTCCTGGCGTGGGCAGCGAGGATGCCCGCGTCGTGGCCCGCGCCGGTCGGGAGGGCGGGTACTCCGCCCAGGACCTCGGCCAGGGAGTCGCGCAGGCCGGCGTCGAAGTGCACGGTGTCGCCGTACGACTCCTCGGTGACCTTGAGCGAACAGCCCTCGTCCTCGGCGGCCCGCGTGGCCGCCGCGGTGATCTCGGCGACGACCTCGCGCGTGCGGGCGTCCTCCTCGGCACGCGCGTCCAACCAGACGTCGACCGAGGACGCGATCACGTTGGTGCCGCCGGGGTTCGGGATCAGCCGCCCCACGGTCGCCCGCGCGCCGCCGGTGGCGGCCTTGCGCGCCGCCAGGACCATCCGCGACGCCGGGAGCATCGGGTCGCGGCGGTCCTCGATCAGCGTCGCGCCGGCGTGGTTGCCCTCGCCGGTGAAGCTGAACCGCCACCGCCCGTGCGCCAGGATCGAGGACGCCACGCCGACCGGGACGTCGAGGCCGCGGCCCTGCTCCACGTGCAGCTCGACGAAGTCGCCGATCATCGACAGCGCCCGGTCGTCACGGCCCATCCGCAACGGGTCGAAACCCGCCTTGTGCGCGGCCTCGCCGAACGTGACGCCGTCCGGGTCGGTCAGCGACGCCGCGGCCTGCGCCGAGATCGCGCCGGTCATCAGGCGCGATCCCAGGCAGGCCACGCCGAACCGGCCGCCTTCCTCTTCCGCGAACACGACGATCGCGAACGGCCGGGTGGGCACGAAACCCTTGGCCCGCAACACGTCCACGGCCTGGAGCGCCGACACGACGCCCAACGGCCCGTCGAACGCGCCACCGCCAGGCACGGAGTCCAGGTGGCTGCCGGTCACGACCGCGTTGCGACCGGGCTTGCCCCACCACGCCCACAGGTTGCCGTTGCGGTCCGCCTGCACGTCGAGGCCGCGCTTGGCCGCCTCGGCGGTGAACCACTGGCGCAGCTCCAGTTCCGCGGGCGCGAAGGCGTGGCGGGAGTACCCGCCGCGCTTGGCGTCCCGGCCGACATCCGCGATGTCGGCGAGCAGGTCACCCATTGGACGACATGGGGATGCGCACGCCCCGCTCGTCGGCGACCTCGGAGGCGCGGTCGTAGCCCGCGTCGACGTGCCGCAGCACGCCCATGCCGGGGTCGTTGGTCAGCACGCGCTCGATCTTCTGCGCCGCCAACGGGGTGCCGTCGGCCACGGTGACCTGGCCCGCGTGGATGGACCGGCCGATGCCGACGCCGCCGCCGTGGTGGATGGAGACCCACGTGGCGCCGGAGGCGGTGTTGACCATGGCGTTGAGCAGCGGCCAGTCCGCGATGGCGTCGGACCCGTCGGCCATCGCCTCGGTCTCGCGGTACGGGGAGGCGACCGAGCCGCAGTCGAGGTGGTCGCGGCCGATGACGATCGGCGCGGACAGCTCACCGCTGGCGACCATCTCGTTGAACTTCAGCCCCGCGAGGTGGCGTTCGCCGTAGCCGAGCCAGCAGATGCGGGCGGGCAGGCCCTGGAACTCGACGCGCTCACCGGCCATCTTGATCCACCGGGCGAGCTTCTCGTTCTCCGGGAACAGCTCCAGGATCGCCTTGTCGGTCTTGGCGATGTCGGCCGGGTCACCGGACAGCGCGGCCCAGCGGAACGGGCCCTTGCCCTCGCAGAACAGCGGGCGGATGTAGGCGGGGACGAAACCGGGGAAGTCGAACGCCCGCTCGAACCCGCCGAGCTTGGCCTCGCCGCGGATCGAGTTGCCGTAGTCGAACACCTCCGCGCCGCGGTCCAGGAACCCGACCATGGCCTCGACGTGCGCGGCCATCGACGTGCGGGCGCGGTCGGTGAACTCCTCGGGCTTGGTGGCCGCGTAGTCCTGCCAGTCCTCCAAGGCCACCCCGGCGGGCAGGTACGCCAGCGGGTCGTGCGCGGAGGTCTGGTCGGTGACGATGTCGACGTCCACGTTGCGGCGCAACAGCTCCGGCAGCACCTCGGCCGCGTTGCCGACGACGCCGACGGACAGCGCGCGCCCCTCGGCCTTGGCGGCGAGCACCCGTGCGATGGCGTCGTCCAGGTCGTCGGCGACCTCGTCCAGGTACCGGGTCTCCAGCCTTCGCTGCACGCGGTGGGGGTCGACGTCGACGCAGAGGGCCACGCCCTCGTTCATCGTGACGGCCAACGGCTGCGCGCCGCCCATCCCGCCGAGACCGGCGGTCACGGTGAGGGTGCCGCGGAGGGTGCCGTTGAAGCGCTTGTCCGCCACGGCCCCGAAGGTCTCGTAGGTGCCCTGGAGGATGCCCTGGGTGCCGATGTAGATCCACGACCCGGCGGTCATCTGGCCGTACATGGTCAGGCCCGCGGCCTCCAGCCTGCGGAACTCGGGCCAGTTCGCCCAGTCCGGCACGAGGTTGGAGTTCGCGATGAGCACGCGCGGGGCCCACTCGTGGGTGCGCATGACGCCGACCGGGCGGCCGGACTGGACCAGCAGCGTCTCGTCGTCGGCCAGGTTCTCCAGCTCGCGGCTGATGGCGTGGAAGCTGGGCCAGTCGCGGGCGGCCTTGCCCGTGCCGCCGTAGACCACGAGGTCCTCGGGGCGCTCGGCGACGTCGGGGTCGAGGTTGTTGTGGAACATGCGCAGCGCGGCCTCGGTGGACCAGCTCTTGGCGGTCAGGTCCAGTCCCCTGGCAGCGCGGATCTCGGTGCTCAACGGAGGGCTCCACTTCGGATGAGGGCCTCGGCGGCCGCGATTTCGGGGGCGAGGTGCCGGTCGGGGCCGGGGCCCTGGACGGTCTCGCGGAGCTTCGCCACGGCCGCCGCGGTGGCGGGCGCGGGCTTGAGCGGCGCGCGCAGGTCGAGCGCGCGGGCGGCGGTGAGGAGTTCGATGGCCAGCACGGTGGTCAGCCCGTCGACGGCCTTGCGCAGCTTGCGGGCCGCGGACCAGCCCATGGACACGTGGTCCTCCTGCATCGCCGAACTCGGGATCGAGTCGACGGACGCGGGAGCGGCCAGGCGCTTCAGCTCGGACACGATCGCGGCCTGCGTGTACTGGGCGATCATGTGGCCGGAGTCGACGCCGGGGTCGTCGGCGAGGAACGGCGGCAGGCCGTGCGACCGGTTCACGTCGAGCATCCGGTCGGTGCGGCGCTCGGCGATGCTGGCGACGTCCGCGACCGGGATGGCCAGGAAGTCCAGCACGTACGCGACCGGCGCGCCGTGGAAGTTGCCGTTCGACTCGACCCGGCCGTCGGCCAGCACGACCGGGTTGTCGATCACGGAAGCCAGCTCGCGGTCCGCGACGACCTCGGCGTAGGCCACGGTGTCGCGGGCCGCGCCGTGCACCTGCGGGGAGCAGCGCAGCGAGTACGCGTCCTGCACGCGGGTGCAGTCCGGGCCGCGGTGGCTCTCCATGATCTCCGAGCCCTCCAGCAGCCTGGCCATCCGCGCGGCCGACGCGCCCTGGCCGGGGTGCGGGCGCAGGGCGTGCAGGTCGGCGGCGAACACCCGGTCCGTGCCCAGCAGCGCCTCGACGCTCATCGCGGCCGTGAGGTCGGCCAGGTCCAGCAGGGCGTGCAGGTCGCCGATGGCGAGCACCAGCATGCCGAGCATGCCGTCGGTGCCGTTGATCAGCGCCAGGCCCTCCTTCTCGGCCAGGACGACGGGCTCGATGCCCGCCTTCCGCAGAGCCACCCCGGCCTCGACGAGTTCGCCGTCCGCGTCGCGCACCAGACCCTCGCCCATCAGCGCCAACGCGGCCGCGGACAGCGGGGCGAGGTCGCCGGAGCAGCCCAGCGAGCCGTACTCGTGCACGACGGGCGTGATGCCCGCGTTGAGCATCGCGGCCATGGCGTCGACCGTCGTCGGCCGGACACCGGTGTGACCGGACGACAGCGTGCGCAGCCGCAGCAGTTGGAGCGCGCGGACGACCTCGCGCTCGACCTCGGGGCCCGCGCCCGCGGCGTGCGACCGAATCAGCGACCGCTGCAACGCCGTGCGCCGGTCCGGCGGGATGTGCCGCACGGCGAGCGCCCCGAACCCGGTCGAGACGCCGTACGTCGGCTGCTCGGCGGTGGCGAGCCGCTCGATGTGCGCCCTCGCCGACGCCACCAGTTCCCTGGTGGCCTCCGGGATCTCCACCGGCACGCCGTCTCGGGCGACGGCCTGCACGTCCTCGCGGGTCAGCGGCTTCGGACCCAGCTGCACGGGTTGCACCATGTGCACATCACAACGCCCCGGAGCCGTTTCCACGACCCCGGAGCGGGTGACTCCGTCTGGGATACCAGACAGCTACCTCTTGCCGAACCAGGAGACGTCGACGTGGTCGGCGACCGTGGTGGCGTTCGCCGTGGCGACGAGCGTCTCCAGGGGGATCGCCGACGGCTTGGGCGGAGTCCTCAGGTCGGCCTGGAACGACTTGCCCGCGATGGTCAGGAACAGGTCGCCGACGGGCACCACGACCATCACGTCCGTCCAGTCGTCGCCGACCTGCCTGGCCGGGACGAAGGTCGCGTCCGTCCCACGGGCCCGGACCGGCGTGCCACCGGTGGTGTCCGGGGAGTCGGACGACAGCCGCACCTCGGTCGGCGTGACGGTGCCGAAGGTGGCGATCGTGACCGTCCAGTCGGTCGGAGAGGTCCCCGTCGAGGTGTAGGAGGACGAATCCGTCGTGCGGTTTCCGGCGTAGGGCGCCGCCACCTCCAGCACGGGCCCGTGGACGGACTTGCCGTCGGTCCTCATCGCCTTGGCGATCCGCGGGAGGACCTCGCGCGGGTCGGGCAGGTTCTTGGCCCGGAGCCACACCAGGCGATCGTCCGCGCCGCGCCACAGGAGGGTGGTCGACTGGGGTTCCACGGGCAAGGCGTAGCGGCCCTCACCCAGGGCCCCGAGGTCGACCCGGTCGTCCTTCGCGTCCTTGAAGGTCTGCTCGACCATCGGGTTCGGGCCGTCCTTCGCCTTGGCGCTGAACGCCACGAGTTGCTCGGGGTCGGCCGGGTTCCGCCACTGGCGGGTGTAGATTCCCCCGGAGTAGAGCTCGCGGAACTGCTCCACGAACCCGTCCGGCAGCCATCCAGGCTCGTAGCGCAGCGGCACCTCGCCGAGCGAGTAGTCCGGCTTCGTGTCCGGGCGTGGCGGCTTGCCGGTGTACGACGTCGGCGTCTGGGTGACAGCCGGGTCGGCGACGGGCGCGGGCTGGCGGGTGATCACCGCCGCCACCGCGACCAGCGCCGACGCGGTCACCAGGACCGCGATCACCAGCGGCGTCCGGTTGCGACGCCGTCGGGCGAGCGCGGCCAGCATGGCGTGCGGTGGCGGGGCCAGGTCGGCCTGCTTCGCCAGGGCCTCGCGGATCAGGTCGTCGGTGGTCATCGGGCCTCCTCCAAGCTGTTGGCGGCGCGCAACGTCGTGAGCGCGCGGGAGATGTGGCTGCGGACCGTTCCGGCGGCGCAGCCCAGGACGTCGGCGATCTCGTCGTCGTCGAACCCGTCGTAGTAGCGGAGCACCACGGCCGCGCGCTGCTTGCGCGGTAACAGGGCGATGCGGCGCAGCATGGCGTCGCGCTCGTCGTAGCGGCCCACGGCGTCGACGGCCGTGCTGCCGACCGCGTCGAGGGCGGCGTGCGACATGGCGACGTCCTTGGCCGCCCTGCGCCTGCGCCACGACAGGTACTCGTTGGTGATCATCCGCTTCACGTACGCGGCGGGCGCGTCCAGCGCGCCGATCCGCTGCCACTTCTGCTGCGCCCGCAGGAGGCACTCCTGCACGACGTCCTGCGCCAGTTGGGCGTCGCAGGTGAGAACCATCGCGTAGCGCAGCATCGGGGTGGCCTCGTCCGCGGTGAAGTCCTCGAAACTTCGGCTCATGCCCCTCCAATGCGCGGGCCCACCATTTTGTTGAGCGCGTTTCTGTCGGACCCCTTCCCTACCCTGTCGGCATGGCGAAGGTGATGGTCGTCGACGAGACGACGTCCGGGACGAAGACCGAGCAGTGGATGCTCGACGTGGCCGAGGAGCGGCTGCCGCTGCGCGAGGTCATCCGGCGGCGGGTGTTCCAGGAGGTCGCGGAGTTCAACGCGCGGCAGGGCGTGGTGTTCCGCGGGCTGGTGCGGCCGACGGACGCCGAGGCGGAGCTGAACGGGTTCCGGCTGCGGGAGCACCGGCGGATCGACCCGGAGAAGCAGTCGGCGCTGGCGCTGGAGGCGTTCGGGCGCAACGGCTTCGTGGTGCTGGTCGGCGACCGGCAGGTCGAGGGGCTGGACGAGGTGGTCGACCTGGCGCTCGGCACCGAGGTCACGTTCCTGAAGCTCGTCGCGCTGGTGGGTGGCTGATGAAGCTGCTCGACGAGTTGTGCGGGTTCGTCAAGTCCCGCCACGGCGCCTGGGGCGAGCGGTGGGACTGGGCGCGGGGCAAGGTGGAGGCGCTGTCGCCGGAGGAGCGGGCGGAGTTCCTCGCGGCGTGCGTCGCCCGGTTCCCGAGGGGCGTGCTCGACCGGGGCACGGTGGAGTACAACCTCGCGCACTGCCTGCTGACGCTCACGGCCGCGGCCGATCCGGCGGGCGCGCTCAGCGAGGAGCGGGCCGCGGCGCTGGAGGCGCTGTCCCGCCAGCAGGGGTACTGGCAGCAGATGCGGCACGAACTGCTGGCCGAGGCGGACCTGGCCGTGGGCCGCCCGCTGTCGCCCGCGCTGATCGCGGTGTTCCGCCGAGCGGCGACGGACACGTACACCCTCCCGCAGACGACGGCGTTCGCGAGGAAGCTCACCGAGCCGCTGCTCAACGTCGGCGAGCCGTGGGCCGAGCGGGCGATGGCGGACGCGGAGGCGCGCGGCGAGCCGTGGCGGCGGCTGCTGGCGCACGTGCTGACCGCGACCGCCGCGAAGCCCAACGACAAGTGGAACCGGCCCGCGCGGGAGCTGATCGCCGAGATCGGCGCGGACGCCGTGCTGCCGGTGGTCCTGGAGTGGCTGGCGCTGGTCGGCCGCCCGCGCACGTTCCTGCTCGACCCGAACCCGTACGGGCCGGACGGCAACGAGTCGTACGACCCGTTCAACGCCAACGCGGTGCGCGGGCTCACCTGGCTGGTGGCGCTGCTGCCCGCCGACCCGGCGTCCGCGCGGACGTTGGGCGCGCTGGTGGAGACCTCGCTGCGCAAGGCCGCCGGGATCGGGCCGCGCAACCCGAAGGTCGCGAACGCGTGCGTGGTCGCGCTGACCCTGATGGACGGCGAGGCCGTGCTCGCGGAGCTGGCGCGGCTCGCGACCCGCGTGACGTTCAAGGGGACGTTGAAGATCCTCGACGCCGCCTTGGAGGCGAAGGCCGAGGCGCTGGGGCTCAGCCGGGAGGAGATCGAGGAGCTGGCCGTGCCCGCGTACGGCTTGACCGAGGTCGGCCGCGCCGTGGTGGAACTGGGCGAGACGAAAGCCGTGCTGGCCGTGGTGGGGCCGAAAGCCGTGCTGTCGTGGCGTTCCGCGGCGGGCAAGCCGGTGAAAAGCGTGCCCGCGGCGGTGAAGCGCGACCACGCCGAGGAGCTGAAGGAGCTCAAGGCGTCCGCCAAGGACCTGGACAAGATGCTGACGGCGCAGGCGGAACGGCTCGACCGCCAGTTCCTCGCGCGGCGCACGTGGGCGTTCGGGACGTGGCGCGAGCGGTACCTGGACCACCCGCTGGTCGGCACGCTCGCCCGCCGTCTGCTGTGGACGGTCGACGGTATCTCGTGCGGCTACGCCGACGGCGAACTCCGCGACCTGGCGGGGAATCCGGTGCCACCCGGCGAGGTCGCGCTGTGGCACCCGATCGGCAAGGAGACCACCGAGGTCCTAGCCTGGCGCGAGTGGTTGGAGCGGCACGGGATCACGCAGCCGTTCAAGCAGGCGCACCGCGAGGTGTACCTGCTGACCGACGCCGAGCGGAACACCCGCGTCTACTCGAACCGGTTCGCCGCGCACGTCCTGCGGCAGCACCAGTTCCACTCGCTCACCGCGATCCGGGGGTGGCGCAACAAGCTCCGGCTGATGGTGGACGACACCTACCCGCCCGCCACCCGCGACCTGCCGCACTGGGGGTTGCGGGCCGAGTACTGGGTGCAGGGCGACGGCGAGGACTACGGCGGCGACACCACCGAGTCCGGCAGCTACCTGCGGCTGCGCACCGACCAGGTGCGCTTCTACCCGATCGACGCGCCGGAGAGCCACGCCCACGCCTGGGCCAACGACAACTACACGACACCGGAGGGCGTGGAGCCGGTCCCGCTGGCGGACGTGCCCGCGCTGGTGCTCAGCGAGGTGCTGCGCGACGTCGACCTGTTCGTCGGCGTCGCCAGCGTCGGCAACGACCCGACGTGGCAGGACGGCGGCCCGGACGGCCGGTTCCGCGAGTACTGGACGACGTACGGCTTCGGCGAGCTGGGCGAGACCGCCCAGACCCGCCGCGACCTGCTGACCAGGCTGGTGCCCCGGCTGGCGATCGGCGGGCAGTGCGTGGTCGAGGACCGGTTCCTGCACGTCAAGGGCACGCGGCACACGTACAAGATCCACCTGGGCTCGGGCAACATCATGATCGAGCCGGACAACCGGTACCTGTGCATCGTGCCGAAGTCGGCGACCACCGACGCCTACCTGCCGTTCGAGGGCGACCGCACGCTGGCCGTCATCCTGAGCAAGGCCCTGCTGCTGGCCAAGGACACGGAGATCACCGACCCGACCATCCTCAGCCAGCTCTGAACCCGGCATGATCGTTCCCATGAAGGTTCTGGTGGTGGGTGCGAGCGGGTTGGTCGGGCAGCACGTCGTCGAGCGGCTGCGGGAACGGCGGCACGAGGTGACCGCCGTCGCCCGCACCGCCCGGCCGGGGATCGACCGGACGCTCGACGCGACCGCGGTGTCGGAGGCCGACCTGGCGGGCCTGCTCGCGGGCCACGACGGCGTCGTGTTCGCGGCGGGCGCGGACGACCGGGAGATCCCCCGCAAACCCGCGTACCCGGTGTTCCACCGCGGCAACGTGGAACCGGTCGTGAAGCTGCTCGGCGCGGCCCGCAAAGCGGGCGCGACCAGCACCGTAGTGCTCGGCTCGTACTACACGCACTTCAACCGCGAGCACCCCGAGTGGGAGCTGGAGGTCGTGCACCCGTACATCCGCAGCCGCGTCGAACAGGCGCGCGCGGGCCGTGAGGCGGCGGGCCCGAACCTGCCCGTCGCCGTGCTGGAGCTGCCGTTCGTGTTCGGCCGCGCGGGCGACCGGCTGCCGAACTGGTCCGGCGGCCTGGACAAGTGGGTCCGCTCCCGCTCCCCGCTGCTGGCCCCGCCCGGTGGCAGCGCCGCCACGACCGCGGCCAGCGTGGCGGAGGCGGCGGTGACGGCGTTGGAGGAGCGGTCGGACGCGGACATCCCGGTCGTGGACGAGAACCTGACGTGGAAGGACATGATCAGCCGCATCGCGACGGCGGCGGGCCACGCCCGCAAGGTCCACGACCTGCCGCCCGCCGTGGTCCGAGGGGCCTTGAGCGCCACCGGGGTGCTCCAGTCCCTCACCGGCAAGCAGTCGGGGCTCGACCCGGCGAAGCTGGGCGACCTCATGGTCCGCGAGCTGTTCGTGAAGGTGTCGCCGCCGCGGTCGATCGACCACGCCATCAGCCAGACCTTCCCGGCCCGTTAAGACCGCAAAACGGCGGACAAGCGCTGGTCGCGGGCCGAGTGGCGGACACCTCGACGCCGTTTTTTAGCCCACACGGGCGTGAAGGGACGCACTAACCTCGGTCGCATGGGGATCAGCAGCGACGTGCCCGCCCTGCGACGCGGACTGGCCGTGTTGCAGTTCCTGGCGGGCAGACCGGGACCGGTCTCGGCCACGTCCGTGGCCCGTGAACTGGCCCTGCCGAGGTCCACGACCTACCACCTGCTCGCCGAGCTGACCGAGGCCGGCTTCGCCACGCACTTCCCGGAGGACCGCCTCTACGGGTTGGGCGTGGCGTCGTTCGAGCTGGGCTCGGCCTACCTGCGCCACGACCCGCTCGAACGCCTGGCGCGCCCGGTGCTGCGGCGGCTCGTGGACCGCGTCGAACGCACCGCGCACCTGGGCGTCCTGCACGGCGCGGAAGCCCTCTACCTGGTGCGGGAGCAGCCGAGGCAGCCGCAGTCGATCGTCTCGGACGTCGGCGTCCGGCTGCCCGCGCACCTCACCGCGTCCGGGCGGGCGATGCTCGCGCGACTGCCCGCGGCCCAGGTCCGGGCGCTGTTCCCGACCGCGGGGAGCTTCGTCGACCGCACCGGCCGCGGCCCGCACAGCCTGCCCGCGCTGCGCGGCCTGCTGGGCGCCGAACGCCGCCAGGGCTGGTCGGTGGAGGACGGCTACGTGACCGAGGGCTTCGCGTCCGTGGCGGCCCCGGTCTTCGACCACGGCGAACGCCCCATCGCCGCCATCACCGTGACGTTCCGGCACGTGTGCGACACCGAGTGCGGCGAGACGTGGCCCGACGTCGCCAAGGACGCGCTGCTCGCCGCCGAGGAACTCACCTCGCGCATCGGCGGCCGTCCGACCAAATGAGAAAGGGCCGCCCCTTCCGGGACGGCCCTTTTCCCTTACCGCGTCAGATCTTCTCCTTCGACAGGAAGTCGGCCGCGACGTTCGCGATCGTCTCCTTGTCGACGTCCACGCGCTTGACCAACTCGGCCAGCTTCTCCGTGGTGAGCGCGGCGGACACCTTGTTCAGCGCCGCCTTGCCCTTGTCGTCCAGCGCGTCGGACCGGAACAGCGGCACGACGTTCTGCGCCGGGTACAGGTTCTTCGGGTCGGCCAGCTCGACGAAGCCGTTCGCCTTGATGTCGGCGGACGTCGTGTAGAGGTTGGCGACCTGGACGGTGCCGCCCTTCAGCGCGTCCACGGTGACCGGGCCACCGGCGTCGGTGGTCTTGATCTCCTTGAACTTCACGCCGTAGACCTCGTTGATCTTCGCCTCCCAGCGCTGGGCCCACTCGCCCGCCGCACCGAGCACGAAGTCCGGCTTCGAGGCGAGGTCGGCGACGGACTTCACGCCCGCGTCCGCCGTCGCCTTCGACACCACGAGCACGTCCTTGTCCTCCGCGGCCGACTTGTCCAGCACGGACAACCCGGACGGCGTCTTGGACTTGAGCGCCGTGTACACGTCCTCGGACGTGGTGGTGGCGTTCGTCTTGTCGAAGTAGTTGAGCAGGTTGCCGGTGTACTCGGGCACGACGCCCAAGGACTTGTCCTGCAACGCCTTCACGACGAGTTCGCGGGCGCCGATGCCGGACTTCACGGTCGTCTTCAGACCAGCGGTCTTCAACGCGCCCGCGTACACCTCGGCGAGGATCTTGTTCTCGGTGAAGTCGGCCGAGCCGACCACGACCTCACCCGACGCGGCCTGCTGGTCGCTGCCGCTGAGGTTTTCCGCCGAACCACAGGCCGACACCAGCAGTGCGGCCGCCGCGACGACCACGGCCAAGGAGCGCTTCATGGAAATTCCAATCGGTGGATATCCCGGCCTTGAGGCCGGGGAGGAGCCGATCCGTGGACGGTGCCGAGACGGTCGGGTCCGAAGTGGACAGGTTACTTCGGTCTTCGTTGGCAGGACGGGTATTCTGGAAGTCGTGCCGGAAGCGGTGGTGAAGCGGTCGTACCGCTATCGGTTCTACCCCACCGAGGAGCAAGCGGCGGAGTTGTCGCGGACCTTCGGCTGCGTCCGGCTGGTCTACAACCGGGCGCTGGAGATTCGCACCACAGCGTGGCGCCGGGAACAGCGGCGGGTCGGCTACGCCGACACGTCCGCGCTGCTCACCGCGTGGAAGCAGACCGACGAACTCGATTTCCTCAACGAGGTGTCGTCCGTGCCTTTGCAGCAGGGTCTGCGGCACCTGCAAAAAGCGTTCACCCGCTACTTCGGCAAGCAGGCCGACTACCCGAGGTTCAAGTCCCGCAAGAGGTCGCGAGCGTCCGCGGAGTACACCCGCTCGGCGTTTCGTTGGCGCGACGGCGAGCTCACCCTGGCGAAGATGGCCGAGCCTCTGGCGATCGTGTGGTCGCGTCCACTGCCCGAGGGCGCCGAGCCCTCGACGGTGACGGTCTCGCGTGACCCGGCCGGCCGGTGGCACGTGTCGATCCTGGTCGAGACCACCGTCGACCGGTTCGCACCCACCACGGCCGTGGTCGGCGTCGACGCCGGACTGACCTCGCTGCTGACCCTCTCCACCGGGGAGAAGATCGACAACCCCCAGCACGAGCACCGGGAGCGGGCCGCCTTGGCCCGCGCCCAGCGGAACCTGGCCCGCAAGGCCAAGGGCTCCACCAACCGGGCCAAGGCCAGGGTGAAGGTCGCCCGCGTGCACGCCCGGATCGCCGACCGGCGACGAGACCTGCTGCACAAGCTGACCACCCGACTCGTTCGTGAGAACCAAACGATCGTGATCGAGGACCTGGCAGTCCGCAACATGGTCAAGAACCGGTCGCTGGCCCGCGCCATCAGCGACGCGTCGTGGTCGGAGTTCCGGTCCCTGCTGGAGTACAAGGCCCGCTGGTACGGCCGCACGGTGATCGCGGTGGACCGGTGGTACCCCTCCAGCAAGACCTGCTCGCGCTGCGGGCACCTGCTCGACGCGCTGCCGCTCGGCGTGCGGGAGTGGACCTGCCCCGGATGCGGCGAGGTCCACGACCGCGACGTCAACGCAGCGCGGAACATTCTGGCCGCCGGACGGGCGGTCGCAGCCTGCGGAGACGGAATCAGACCCAACCGGCGCTAGTCGGTGAGGCATCTGTCGGAACCTCCCTTCCGGGGAGCGGAAACAGGAACCGCCCGCCGCGAGGCGGACGGAACTCCCCAGTCCCTCGGGACCGGGGAGGACGTCAAGCCGTGCTTCCTCCTGAATCAGGCTGAGCGGCGGTTGCCACCAGCTTCTGCGAGCGTTTGCCCTTCTTCGGCCCGACCGGTTGCCCGGCGAGCCGCAGTCCTCTCGGGACGATCGCCTTCTGCCCGCTCGCGAGCAGCAGGTCCAGCGCTACGGCGAGCACCGCGATCAGCACCGCGCCGCCCACGAACTGGCCGTAGTCCAGTACGCGCAGGCCGTCCAGCAGCGGGCGGCCGAGGGTTTCGATGCCCACGTACGCGGCGACCGACGCGGTCGCCACCACCTGGAGCGTCGCGTTGCGCAGGCCGCCGATGAGCAGCGGGAGGGCGTTGGGCAGTTCCACCCGCCACAGCACCTGGCCTCCCGTCATCCCCATGCCGCGGGCCGCGTCCACGACGCCGCGGTCGACGTCCTGGATGCCCGCGTACGTGCCCGCCAGAATCGGCGGGATCGCGAGCACGATCAACGCGATGAGCACGGGGCCTGTTCCGCCGCCCGCGATGAGGTACAGGAACGTGACCAAACCGAGCGTCGGCAGTGCCCTCAGGGCGTTGCTGCCGCCGACCAGGAACGTCCCGCCGCGGCCGGTGTGGCCGACGAACAGGCCGAGCGGCACCGCGATCGCGCTCGCGCCGAGCACGGCGCCGAGGCAGTACAGCAGGTGCACGCCGACCCTGAGCGGGATGCCCTTGGGGCCGCTCCAGTTGACCGGGTCGAACAGCCACCCGAACGCGTCCGCGAAGATCACGCTTTCACCCCCCGGACGTGGTTCCACGGCGTGAGCCACTGGCGCAGCGCCACGAGCAGGCCGTCCACGACCAGCGCGAGCAGCAGCGTCAGCACGATGCCGACGATGATCGGCGCCAGGTAGCGGCTGCGGAAGCCGTCGGTGAACAGCACGCCGAGCCCGCCGGTGCCGATCAGGGCGCCGACGCTGACCAGGCTGATGTTGCTGACCGACCCGACCCGCAGCCCGGCGAACAGCACCGGCACCGCGAGCGGCAGCTCCACCGTCAGGAACCGGCGCAGCGGCCGGAAGCCCATCGCGGTGGCCGCGGCGGTGATCTGCGCGGGCACCGCGTCGAGCGCGTCGCTGACCGGGCGGGTCAGCAGCGCCGTGGTGTAGACGGTGAGCGCGATGACGACGTTGTTGATGTCCAGCACCTGCGTGCCGATGATCGCGGGGATGATCGCGAACAGCGCGAGCGACGGCACCGTGTAGACGATGTTCGCCGTGCCGAGCAGCGCGCCGCGGAACCAGCCGTAGCGGTGGCACACCCAGCCGAGCACGACGGCCAGCACGACCGAGATCACCAGCGGCAGCAACGACAGGTAGACGTGCTCCAGCAGCATCGTCCAGATCGCCGACCGCGTTCCCGCGTCGCCGAGGTACTTCCCCAGGTCGCCCACGGGTCAGCTCCTGCTCTCGCGCAGGCCCTCGATCACCGCGAGCACCTGGGTCGCCGTCACCGCGCCGACGACCGCGCCCTCGGGGTCCACGGCCACGCCGAGCCCGGACGGCGACGACAGCGCCGCGTCCATCGCGCCGCGGATCGACTGCCCCACCTCGAACAGCGACCCGCCGGGCTTGAGCACGTCCTCGGTCAGACCACCGTCCACAGTGGTCCCAGGAGCGAGCCAGCCACGGGGGTGCTTGCGCTCGTCGACGGCCAGCCGCCACTCGGACGAGGTCTCGACGGGCGAGCCGACGACGACCGTGGGCACCGGGTCGACCTCCACGCCGGAAGCGTCCACAAAGGACAGGCTGCGGTAGCCCCTGTCCTTGCCCACGAAGTGCGCGACGAAGTCGTCCGCGGGCCGCGCGAGCAGTTCGGCTGGCTGGTCGTACTGCGCCAGGATGCCGCCCTCGCGGAACACGGCGACCTTCTCGCCGATCCGCACGGCCTCGTCGATGTCGTGCGTGACGAACACGATCGTCTTGTCCAGCTCCGCCTGGAGGCGCAGCAGCTCGTCCTGGAGTCCTTCCCGGACGACCGGGTCGACCGCGCTGAACGGCTCGTCCATCAGCAGCACCGGCGGGTCGGCGGCCAACGCCCGCGCCACCCCGACCCGCTGCTGCTGGCCGCCGGAGAGCTGCACCGGGTACCGCTTGCCCATCTCGGCGGGCAGGCCCACCAGTTCGAGCAGCTCCGCCGCGCGCGACCGGGCCTTCGCCTTGGACCACCCGAGCAGCAGCGGCACGGTGGCGACGTTGTCCAGCACCGTCCGGTGCGGGAACAGCCCGGCCTGCTGGATGACGTACCCGATCCCCCGGCGCAGCTCGGGCGGGTCGACGGACAGCACGTCCCGCCCGTCCACCAGGATCGTGCCGGACGTCGGGTCGATCATGCGGTTGACCATGCGCAACGACGTCGTCTTGCCACAACCGGACGGTCCGACGAAGACGGTGATCGTCCCAGCTTCGACCGTGAGGTCCAGGCTGTTCACGGCGATCGTCCCGTCGTCGAACCGCTTGGTCACGGCTCGGAACTCGATCACACGAGATCCCTCCGGTAGGGACGGCCGCCTATCGGCCGCTCTCACAGCAAGCGAAGTTCAGGAGAAACGACCCTAGCCCGAACGGCTGACGTCGGCAGGTCGTTCCAAGGCGTGGAAGCCCAGACGTCTCCTCCCCGTAACCTTCCGGAGCGCGGTCACTACTCTGCTCCGGTTGTGGGTACCAACGAGCCGATCGACCGAGTACGAGCCCTCTTGGCGGAGCGCGGGGTGCACGCGCGCAAGCTGCGCCCGGTGCTGACGCTGCTCGGCAAGGACTGGCACACCCTGGCGGAGCTGGTGCGGCTTCCCGCAGTGCCGCGGCGGACGGTGCAGGAGCTGCTGGCCGCCGCCGAGGAGGACCTGGAGACCCAGGGCGAGCGGTACCGGCTCGCGCCGTACCGGGCGGGGGCGTACGCCGAGGCGTTCGGAGTGGACGAGGGGCTCGCCGACCCGGTGAACACGTTGGTGTCGCGGCACACCGACACGCTGCGGTCGATCCTCGCGGACATCGCGAACGTGCCCGCGCCGCTGACCGCGCTGGACCACGTGCAGGCCACGGCGGACACCGCGTTGAAGCGGGCCCTGTGGCTGGACTCGACCTACGACCTGGGCGGCCGGAAGCTGCTGTGCCTCGGCGACCACGACCTCACGTCCCTCGCGGTGTGCGCGGTGAACCCGGACGTCGAGGTCACGGTCGTGGACGTGGACGACCGGCTGCTGGAGTTCGTCGACGCGCTGGCGTCCGAGCGCGGCTGGAACGTGCGGTGCCTGCACGCGGACTTCCGGTTCGGGCTGCCGCCGTCGGTGCTGGAGTCGGCGGACCTGGTGTTCAGCGACCCGCCGTACACCCCGGAGGGAATGGGCCTGTTCGCCGGGCGCGCGATCGACTGCCTCGCCGACCCCGCCCGCGGCCGGGTGCTGCTGGCGTACGGGTTCAGCGACCGCACGCCCGCGCTCGGGCTGAAGGTGCAGCAGGAGTTGCAGCGGCTCGGCCTGGTGTTCGAGGCGATCCTGCCCGCGTTCCACCGCTTCGACGGCGCGCAGGCCATCGGCAGCGCCGCCGACCTCTACGTGTGCCGCCCCACGTCCCGCAAGGGCGCCGGGTCGCACGGCAAGACCGGCATCTACACCCACGGCCCCCAGTCGTTGGAGGGCACGGGCCCGAGCAGGGAGGCGCTGGACAAGCTGTCCGACCTCGCGCCGCGCCCGGAGTCCTCGCCGCCGCCGAAGCCCCGCAAGCCCGGCTGGTACGAGCCGATCGGCAAGGGCGCGGCGTCGCTCGCCGTCGACCTGACCGGCGACCCCGGCCCGTGGCTGCTGCGGACCCTGCTCGCCAGCGTGCCCGCGCGGCTGGCGGCGCTGGTGCCGAACAACCACCCCAACGTGTCCAGTGAGAAGGGCCAGCACGAGCTGACGTCGTTGGTGGACAGCCGTTTCCGGCTCAAGTTCCTCCGCGGCACACCGGACAACAAGCACACGATCGTCGTCGCGGAACAGGTGCTCGCGGGTGAGCTGTCACCCGGCAAGCTGGTCGTCCGCGAGGTGCTGCTGCGCGCCCACGGCAAGCTCGGCAACGTGTGGCGCGAGGCGCTGATCACCGTGTCGCGCGGCGCGCTGACCAAGCGGGAGGCGCGCGAGCGCATCGACGCCGCCGTCGGCGAGCACGACGACCTGGACGAGCGGCTCGTCGACCTGCCGCGACACCGGATCGCCGCGCTGCTGCCGCTGGTCGAGGCGTCGGTCGCCGACTAGGCCGAACGCGGGCTAGCCCGCGCGGGGGATGTGCAGCGGGCCGAGCGCGAGCACGGCCCGGAACTCCTTCGCGGGCACCGGGCGGGAGAACAGCCAGCCCTGGTAGGCGTCGACGCCGACACCACGCAGCACGTGGAACTGGGTCGCGGTCTCGACGCCCTCGGCGACGCACTTGCGGCCCATCGCCCGCGCCATGTCGACCACGGCCCGCGCGACGGCGAAGTCCGACGAGTCGTTGCCGACGCCGGAGACGAACCGGCGGTCGACCTTGATGATCTGCGCGGGCAGGTCCTTGAGGCGGGCCAGCGACGAGTAGCCGGTGCCGAAGTCGTCCACGGCGAACTGCACGCCCCGCTGCACCAGCTCGTCCATCGACTGGCGCACCCGTGACGGCAGGTCGACCAGCGCGGTCTCGACCAGCTCCAGCACGACCCGGTTCCACGGGATCCCGGCCTCGGCGATCGTGTCCGCGACGATGTCGACGAACTCCGCGTCGCCGGGCACGAGCCCGGACAGGTTGACCGCGATCGACACGGACCGGCCGTTGTGGGTCGGCCACGTCGACGCCTCGCGCAACGCGGTCTTGAGCACCCAGCGGTCCAGGTCGCGCATGAGGTCGCCCTGCTCGGCGACCGGCAGGAACACGTCCGGCGGCAGCAGCCCGCGGTCCGGGTGCGGCCAGCGGACCAGCGCCTCGGCCGTGAGCACGGTGCCGTCGACGCCCACCACGGGCTGGTAGTGCAGCTGGAGCTCGTCGTTGGCGAGCGCGTCCCGCAGCTGGCCCTCGAGGTGCACCTGGCGGTCCGCGGAGG
This sequence comes from Umezawaea sp. NPDC059074, assembly GCF_042738955.1. Taxonomy (NCBI): domain Bacteria; kingdom Bacillati; phylum Actinomycetota; class Actinomycetes; order Pseudonocardiales; family Pseudonocardiaceae; genus Umezawaea; species Umezawaea sp. NPDC059074. The sequence continues at coordinate 62,820 of NZ_JBHYHC010000024.1, read as the reverse complement.
CGATCAGCGCGGCGCTGGCCAGCGACACCCGGCCCGCGCCGCGCCTCTTGGCCTCGAACATCGCCGCGTCCGCGAAGCGCAGCAGGTCAGCGCCGGTCGTGCGGGCCCCGTTCGGCACCGACGCGCCGATCGACGCGGACACCCGGACCAGCTGGCCGTGCACCGGCACGGCGGTCCGCAGCAGGCCCGCGACCTTCGTCGCCAGCACGTCCACGCCGCCCGCCTGCTCCAGGTCGGCGCAGATGATCACGTACTCGTCCCCGGACAGCCGGGCCGCCGTGCAGCCCTCCGGCAGCCCGTCCTCGAGTCTTCGGGCCAGCGCGACCAGCAGCTCGTCGCCCGCGTCGTGGCCGAGGGAGTCGTTGATGCGCTTGAAGTTGTCGATGTCGCAGAACAGCACCGCCACCTTGGCGCGGTCCGGGCTCTCCAGCAGCTCGCCGAGGATCTCCTTGACCAGCGCCCGGTTCGGCAGCCCGGTCAGGTCGTCGTGCGTGGCCTGGTGGCGCAGCGCCTCGGCCGTGCGGCGGCGCTCGGTGATGTCCTGGAACACGATCAGCCAGAACCGGCGGCCGTCGTCCTGCACGGACAGCGCGATGTGCAGCTCGCAGTACACCCGCTCGCCGTCCGGCCGGATCAGGATGCGCTGCGGGATCTTGTGCGTCCGGTCCGCGCCCAGCGCCGTCATCCGGTCCACCGACCGCAGCCGCGACTGGTTGTCGTCCGGGTGCGTCATCTGCTCCGCGGTCATCCCGCGCAGCTCCTCCAGCTCCATGCCGAGCAGGTCGCACAGGGCGTCGTTCGCGTCGACCAGCCGCTCGCCCTCGTCGAACAGGCCGATGCCGACCGGCGTCAGCGACACGAGGTCCGCGAACCGCTGGCTGGACCGCTTCATCCTGGTCTCGGCGGCGCGCTGCTCGGTGATGTCCTGCGCCGTGCCGACCGCGCGCGGCCGTTCACCCGGCTGGCTCTCGACGACCACGCCGTAGGCGCGGAACACCCGGACCTTGCCGTCGCGGCGCAGGATGCGGTGCTCGCACTGCACCGGCGACTGGTTGGCCACGAGCTGCTGCCACAGCTCGTCCACCCACGCCCGGTCGTCGGGGTGCACGAGGTCGAGGTAGGTCTGGTAGGTGGTCCGCTCCTCGTGGGGCACGCCGAACAGGTCGGTGAGCATGTCCGACCACACGGTCTCGTCGGACTGGAGGTCCCACTCCCACACGCCGAGGCGGGCGGCCTTCTGCGCGTCGGCGAGCCTGCGGCGGTCCTCGCGGAGCTGCCGCTCCAGCACGCGGGCCTCGGTGACGTCCTGGACGGTGCCGTGCAGCCGTTCGATGGTCCTGCCGCCCGGCCCGAACTCCGGCCGCGCGCGGCAGATGAACACCTTGTCGTTGTACTTGCTGCGGACCTCGACCTCGACGGTCGACTCGTCCACGGCCCCCAGCAGCTGGTCCCGCAGCTGGTCCAGCACGATCATGTCGTCCGGGTGCACGCCGTCGAGGAGCTTCGCGCCGGGCTCGTACTCGATCTCGTCGTACATCTCGACCAGCACCTCGCTGCGGTGCATGGCCTTGGTGTTCAGCTCGAACGCCCAGCTGCCGATCCGGGCGATCCGCTGCGCCTCCAGCAGGCGGCCGCGTTCGAGCGCCAACTCCTGGTCGGCCCGCCACTGGGCGGTGATGTCGCGGATGTAGCCGGTGATCAGCTCGGCGCTGCCGTCCTCGGCCATCTTCGCCTCGGCGACGCCGCGGATGCGCCGCAGCTCACCGTCCGGGCGGATGACCCGGTACTCGATGTCTATGGCGTCGCCGGACAGCTCGCGGTTCGTCCAGTAGCTGGCGACCATCTCGTAGTCGTCCGGGTGCACGACGTCCAGCACGGCCTGCGCCCCCGGCACGACCGAACCGGGCTCGAGGCCGAGCAGCTCGTAGTGCGAGTCCGACCAGACGGTCACGCCGGTGGCCGGGTCGTACTCCCACGAGCCGATCTCGGCGACCCGCTGCACGGTCCGCAGCCTGCGCTGCTCGTCGCGCAACTCGTCCGCCACCGCGGCCAGGTCCGAGACGTCCACCAGGAGCACGGCCTGCAAGCCGGTGCCGGGGACGGGGTTGCGCACGACGCGCACGGGCAGCGGGGAGCCGATGCCCCGGTTCAACCGGAGGTCCGACTGGGTGCCGAGCAGCAGCTCGCCGAGCGTCCGGCCGACCAGGACATCCGATGATTCCACGCGGGCGAGCTCGACGGCGGCGGCGTTCGCCTGCATGACGACGCCCTTGGAATCGACCAGCAAGGAGGGGGCGTCGGGGAGCGTCACGCCGTCCAGTGTGACGGCAGTTCGCTGGGCAGGCTCAAGCGCCACCGAAGCGATACCGGTCCGCTTGGGCACGGCCCCACCCTTCCCGCGTCGACGCCTGTCGCGGCGCAGGGGTGATCAGCCGTCGAACCTGGCTGCACCCGAATTGCGGCAGAAACGCGTCCCTCTCCTCGGGCATTCACCCGAGGAGAGGGACGGTAGCGCTTCGGAGCGTCATCGCCCACCCCCTTCACGGGGTAACGAGCTACCACGAACGTGGATGCGCTTTCCCGCAAAGTGACGGACGCGTGAACCAGGGCCTTCGCTCGCCCTACTCCTGCAAGATCAGGCTACGCCGTCGACCCGCGCCGCGGCAGCGACGGCGGCCGCGACTTCCGGGCCGACCCTCGGGTCGAGCGCGCTCGGCACGATGCGGTCGGCGGCCAGGTCGTCCGAGGCCACGGCCGCGATGGCGGCCGCGGCGGCCAGCTTCATGCCCTCGGTGATCCGCCGCGCGCCCGCGTCCAGCGCGCCGCGGAAGATGCCGGGGAACGCGAGGACGTTGTTGATCTGGTTCGGGAAGTCGCTTCGGCCCGTGGCCACGATCGCGGCGTGCCGGTTCGCCACGTCCGGGTGAACCTCGGGGTGCGGGTTGGAGAGCGCGAAGACGATCGAGTCCGACGCCATGCTCGCGATCAGGTCCTCGCCGACCTGCGACGACGAGACGCCCAGGAAGATGTCCGCGCCCCGCAGGGCCTCGGCGATGCCGCCGCGCAGGCCGCTGCCGTTGGTCACGAGGGCCATCTCGTCCTTGATGGAGTTCAGCCCGTCGCGACCGGCGTGGATGATGCCGCGCGAGTCGACCAGGGTGACCTCGCCGATGCCCGCGGCCAGCAGGATCTTCGCGCAGGCGATGCCCGCCGCGCCCGCGCCGGAGACGACGACCCGCTGGTTCGCGATGTCCTTGCCCAGGACGGTGTTGGCGCCGCGCAGCGCGGCCAGGGCGACGACGGCCGTGCCGTGCTGGTCGTCGTGCATGACCGGGCAGTCCAGCGCCTCGATGACCTTGGCCTCGAGCTCGAAGCAGCGCGGGGCGGAGATGTCCTCCAGGTTGACCGCGCCGAACGACGGCCGCAGCCGGACCAGGGTCTCGACGATCTCGTCGACGTCCGTCGTGTTCAGCACCAGCGGGATGGAGTCGAGGCCGCCGAACGTCTTGAACAGCGCGGCCTTGCCCTCCATGACCGGCAGCGACGCGGACGGGCCGATGTCGCCGAGGCCGAGGACGGCGGTGCCGTCGCTGACCACGGCGACCAGCCGGTGCGCCCACGTGTACTTGGCGGCCAGCGAGGGGTCCTCGGCGATCGCGCTGCTGACCTTCGCCACGCCCGGCGTGTACGCGATGGACAGGGCTCGGGGGTCGGCCAGCGAGGCCGTGACGCCGAGGCTGAGCTTGCCGCCGACGTGCGCGGCGAAGATCTCCTCGTCCGTCGGCTGGGTGGTGGTCATGGGCTTCTCGTTGAGAGCGGTCACGGGCGTGGTCCTCCTGCGGTGCGTGCCTGGCGGCGCACCGCGACCAGCGTTGTCACGCTCGATCCACGGGGCCTGAAAAGGTGCGACCGGACTCACTTTGTGGCCCGGTCTGGTGAAGCGGTCGGGCAAGCATGACAGCGATCAAGATTTGTGTCTGCGGCGCGCGTCACACTTCCGCCGCAGGTCAGAGGGGGTTTACCAAGACGTCCGTCCGGTTTATAAGACCACTCGGTCCGTTTCCGCAGGCAGAATCGGTCAAGATCAGCACGGTGTTTACGATTACCGCCATGAGAGTGCGCGAGACGAAAATCCTCGGAAGTTGGGAATTCACCCCAAAGGCGTTCCCCGACGACCGCGGGGTGTTCGCCGCCCCGTTCCAGGAGGCCGCGTTCCTCGACGCGGTCGGGCACCCGCTGCGCCTCGCGCAGACCAACCACAGCACCTCGCGGCGCGGCACGATCCGCGGCGTCCACTTCGCCGACGTGCCGCCCGGCCAGGCGAAGTACGTCTACTGCCCGCGCGGCGCGCTGCTCGACGTGGTCGTCGACCTCCGGGTCGGCTCCCCCACGTTCGGCGAGCACGACGTCGTCCGCCTGGACTCCACGGCGTTGAACGCCCTCTACGTGGCCGAGGGCATCGGCCACGCGTTCATCGCGCTGGAGGACGACACGACCATGACGTACCTCTGCTCCGAGGGGTACAACCCGACCGGCGAGCACGGCGTGAACCCGCTGTGCCCGGAACTGGCGATCCCGTGGCCCGCCGACGTGGCGCAGATCCTGTCGGAGCGCGACACCGCGGCCCCCACCCTCTCCGAGGCGCTGGCCGCCGGGCTGCTGCCGGACTTCGAGGAGTGCCAGGCCTGGTACGCGAAGCTCCGCTCTACCTGAGCCGCCGCGGCCGCGGCCACAGCCGCCACCGCACGACCCCCAGCACCTCGGCCGGCCCCAGCGTGCGGGAGTCCGTCGAACCGAACTGGTTGTCGCCAAGTACTTGCCACAAGCCGTTTCCGTGCTGCTCACGGGCGCGCTTGATCGACAGCTGACCGGGCCGCGCGGCCCACCGCACCACCACGACGTCCCCCGCCGTCGGCGGGATCCCGTACCGCACCACCACGACGTCGCCGTCCCGGACCGTGGGCGCCATCGACGGCCCACGCACCCGGAGCAGCGGCAACGGGTTCCCACCATGCGGAGCCAACTGTTCCCCTCCACCTGCCGCGCCGATCCGTCCGGAGTAGGGTCCTCCACGTCGGAGCATTCACTGTCAGGGAGGCAAGATGCGACTGCTGTCGCGCATCCGCCAACTCCGCCGCCCACTGCTGGAGGCCACCGCGCACTGCGACCTTCCGTGCGGTGTCTACGACCCGGCCCAGGCCAGGATCGAAGCGGAGTCGGTCAAGGCGGTACAGGAGAAGTACCAGGCGAACGAGGACCCGGAGTTCCGGGAGCGCGCGATCCTGATCAAGGAGCAGCGCAGCGAGCTCGTCAAGCACCACCTGTGGGTGCTGTGGACGGACTACTTCAAGCCGCCGCACTTCGAGAAGTACCCGGAACTGCACGACCTGTTCAACCGCGCCACCAAGGCGGCCGGTGCCAGCGGCACCAAGGGTTCCATGGACCCGGCCAAGGGACAGGAACTGCTCGACCTGATCGCCCAGATCGACAAGATCTTCTGGGAGACGAAGGCAGCCTAGTTCAGGGCTCTGAAACGGCGCTGACCAGCGAAGATCCTTTCGCCGGTCAGCGCCGTTTTGCGTGTCCGACCAACCCTGGACGACCCCAATCAGTCCACAGTGGACGATGTTGGGTGGCGGAGGCCGTCCAGGAGGAGGTCGAGAAGGCGGGTTGCCAGGGCCCCGCGGTCTGGGGAGGGGGCCACGGTGAAGATGCCGATCAAGGCCGCTGCCACGTCTTCTGCGGGGATGTCGGAGCGAAGGGTGTTGGTGGCGTGGCCTGCTGTGAGGATGGTGGTGATGGCGTCCAGCAGTTCTGCTCTGGTGTCGGTGTGGGTGAGTTCGCCTGATTCGATCATTGCCAGCAGGGTGTCGAGCATGCCGTTCTTTGTTGCTATCCAGTCGCCGAACAGGTCCATCCAGTGGCGTAGGGCCGTGGGTGGGTCGTGTTTGGCGAGCAGGTCGTGGGCGCCTGTGGTGAGGCGGGAGACCTGGTCCTGGTAGACGGCGTCCACCAGTGACTCGCGGGTCGGGAAGTGGCGGTAGAGGGTGGCGATGCCAACCTCGGCCGCGGCGGCTATGGCGCGCATCGACGGTTCCGCCTTGGACGTGGCGAACAGGTGGGTCGCCACGTCCAGCAGCTGTTGGCGGTTGCGGGTGGCGTCCGCTCGGGGTCTGCGGGCAGGCAAAACGGATCACGCTCCACTTGTGTTACGTTGGGGTCGTGGAAACGGAGCGTAATCCGTTTAGGTGACTTCACCCAGCCCCCCAGGAGATCAGGTGGACGTGGAAGAGCTGAGTCGGGCGGTCCAGTTCGAGTCGTTCGGCGGGCCGGAGGCCTTGAGGATCCGCGAGGTGCCGGTGCCACGGGCGGGCGCGGGGCAGATTCGGGTGCGGGTCGTGGCGGCGGGGTTGAACCCGATGGACTGGTTCATGACGTCGGACGCGGAGACGGCCGCTCGCTTCGGGCTGACGTTGCCGTGCGGGTTCGGCACCGACTACGCCGGGGTCGTGGACCAGGTCGGTGACGGGGTGAGCGGGTTCGCCGTCGGTGACCGGGTGTTCGGCGGCGCGTTGTCCCGCACGGTCGCCGACCACGTCGTCGTGGACGAGGCGGGGACCATCGCGGTCGGCGGCCAGGCGCACCGGACCCCGGACGGCGTCGACGACCGCACCGCCGCCACCCTCGCCATCGCGGGCTGCACGGCGGCCGCGGCGTTGGCCGTGGTGAACCCCGGTCCGGGCGACACGGTGCTCATCGGTGGCGCGGGTGGTGGGGTCGGCGTGTTCGCCGTCCAGCTCGCCCGGCTCGCAGGGGCGCGGGTGATCGGGACGGGGTCGGCGTCCTCGGCCGACGCGCTGCGGTCGTTGGGGGCCGAGCCGGTCGCCTACGGCGAGGGTCTGGTCGACCGGGTGCGCGCGCTGGCTCCCGACGGCGTCACCGCCGCCCTCGACCTGCACGGGACCGACACGGTGGCGGCGGCACGCGAACTCGGTGTGCCCGACGGGCGCATCACCACGATCGCCGGCCTGGTCGACGGGATCACGTCCGCGAACGGCGCCAACGCGGCCCCCGGCGCCATCGAGGAGATCGCGGGCCTCGTCGCGGCGGGGCGGCTCCGCGTGCCGATCGAGGCGACCTTCCCGGTCGAGCGGATCCGCGACGCGGTCGAACTCCAGGCCGGGCGGCACGTGCGGGGGAAGGTCGTCGTCGACCTCTAGGCGGTCGGCTCGGCCTCGATCGAGGGGTCGGGCTTGGCGAGAGGTCGCGCGGTCGCCGCCTCGGTCACGTCGGCGACCAGCTCGACGACGTCACTGCCGTACGCGTCGCGGTTGACGACCCGCAGGACCAGGCAGAACGACGTGAGCGAGCCGTACTGGGCGTGCAGGGTGTCCTGCTGGTCCACGAGGTACTTCGCCGCGGCGTGGTTGGTGATGGCGGTCTGGCCGCAGACGAGGAACAGCGGGCGGCGCTTGCCGGGGGCGAGCATCCGGGCCACCAGCACGTACTCGGAGGCGCCCCGTTCGCGGCGGTAGACGCGGTCGCCGACGGTCAGGGCCAGGCCGTCCGGGTCCTCGTCGAAGGACGACTGGGTGACGCCCGGCAGCAGCCAGCGCAGGTGGGCGGCGGTGCGGAGGTTCGACGTCGGGCCGCCGACGCAGAACTCGGCCTGGTCGCCGACGCCTTCGACGACCTCGGTGTGCAGCGCGATGTCCGGCTCGGCACCGGCCCCCTTGGCCAGCACCGCCAGTTCCAGCACGGCCGCGACGTCGGTCTTGTTGATGCTCATCGGCGCGGCCCCGTGCCTGCCGACGACGACCAGCGCCCGCTTGCCCGGAGCCAGGCCGAAGAACGCACGCCTGCGCGCCGCCTTCCGGTAGCGCAGGAGCCGCTGCGCGGCCCACACGGCGACACCGGCGATGAGGCTCGCGAGGAGGTTGATCGCCAGGTCGTTCACGTCGGCTCCCGTCGTCCGCCGTGCCGCAGGCGGATCCCGCGCGATCGGTCGGTCGCCATGGTTGTACCTGAGCGGGCGGTCGCGGGGTAGCGAAACCGGTCGACAAGATTTTCCACGCCGACATAACCGGCCGGACCAGCGAGAACAACGCTCAAGCTCCACAGTGGACGGTCGCCGCGCGATGAGTTCCCGCCGCCCGCCGGGTCTCACCCCCATGGACACCCAGAACCTCGCGGACCTCTACCGGCTGCCCGCACTCGACTGGTCGGCGATCACCGCCCGGCTCGACGCGGGCTACGAACAGGCCCCCGGCGGGGGCGGCCCCGACCGGCACACCACGTGGCTCACGACCCTCGACGCAGACGGCGGCCCGCACGTCACCGCGGTCGGCTCGCTCTGGATCGACGGCTCCTTCTGGTTCGAGACCGGCCTGACCACCCGCAAGGGCCGCAACCTCGCGCGCGACCCGCGCTGCGCCTTGGCCCTCTCGACCCACGACTTCGACCTCGTGGCCAAGGGCACCGCCGAGGTCGTGACCGACCCCGCCACCGTCGCCCGGTTGGCCGCGGCCTGGGCCGAGGGCGGCTGGCCGTGCGAGGTCGACGAGTCCGGCACCGCGCTCACCGCGCCGTTCAGCGCGCCTTCGGCGGGCACACCGCCGTGGGCGGTCTACCGCGTCACCGTCCAGTCGGCGCACGCCGTCGCCACGGTCGAACCGGGCGGCGCCACCCGCTGGACGTTCTGAGGAACGGCGCCGACCAGAGGGCCGACGCCGTTCTCCAATAACCGTCCACAGTGGACTAGGACTTGGCCTTCCGCCCGAGGCGGATCGCCGAGACCAGGAAGAAGATCCCGCCGATCGTGGCGTACCCGGCCAGACTCGTCAGCGACGCACCGGCCTGCGACGCCATCGCGATGAACGACGCGCCGGCGAGCACGGAGATGCCGCCGCTGAGGATCATCGGCCACTGGCCGCCGAGGCCGCGGCGGCGCAGGGCGACGACGAGTTGGACGGCGCCCGCCAGCACGGCCCACGCGCCCCACACCCGCAGCACGGCGGGGATGCCGGAGGTCGCGGCGAACACCAGGCCGAGGGCGGCGGCCGAGCTGATCACGATGTTGAGCAGCAGTTCCCGCGCCCGTGTCGTCCTGGCGTCGACGACGGCCGCGGCCACGTCGAACAGCGGGTAGACCACCAGCAGCACGCCCGCGGCGACGCCCAGGTCCGACGCGGTCAGGGCCAGCAGCCCGGCCCACACGACGGCGAAGCCGAAGCGGACGAAGTACAGGCCGCGGAGCGCGGGAGCGGCGTCGGGCGTCCGGGTCTCGGTGGCGGCGGTCATCGGGCGCTCCGGCCCGCTCGCCCGAGCGGCGACCCCTTGGTCGCGCGGCGGAGATTCCTGGACATGGGAGCCCCTTCGAGTCGTGGAGAAAGAACGTTCGTTCTTGTGGCACGAACAGTGGCACGCCCCGCCCACAACTGTCAAGAACGAACGTTCTTTCTGCTACCGTGGCCAGGTGACCCGCGCAGAACCCTCCGAGGCCAGGGAACGCCTGCTCAACACCGCCACCGGCATCTTCTACGCGGCGGGGATCCACTCCGTCGGCGTGGACCGGATCGTCGCCGAGGCGAAGGTGACCCGCGCCACGTTCTACCGGCACTTCCCCGGCAAGGAAGACCTGGTCGCCGCCTACCTGGACCGCGTGCACCAGCACATCCGCGGCCACTTCGAGCGGACGGTCGCCGTGGACGAGTCCCCGGTCGAGGTCCTGCGGCTCGTCGGCAAGTTGGTCGTCGACGAACTCCGCACGCCCGGCTTCCGCGGCTGCGCCTTCCTCAACGCGGCCGCCGAGTACCCGGACCGCGACAACCCCGTGCACCGCGCGGTGCTCGCCCACCGGGAGTGGTTCCGCACCGCCGTCACCGCCCTCTTCGCCCGGACCGGCGACAGCGAGCCGGAGGACTCGGGCAGGCACTTCGTGATGCTGCGCGACGGCGTGATGGCCGAGGGCTGCCTCGGCGACCCGGACGTGGCGACCCGGATCTTCCTGCGCGGCGTCGAGGGCCTGCTCCTCACGCGGGCATGACCGGCGGCTCGCGGCACGGTGGCCGCGTGCGTGCCGTCGACAGCGGCGAGGGCTACCTCAAGGGGCGGCTGCGGCGGGAGGACATCCTGGCGGCCGCGGTCGTCGTGTACGCGGAGGTGGGCTACCGCGGGTCGTCGCTGCGGGAGATCGCCCGGCGGGTCGGGATGACGCACGCGGGGCTGCTGTACTACTTCCCCAGCAAGGAGGCGCTGCTCGCGGCCGTGCTGGAGCGGCGGGACGCCGAGGACGTGGAGCGCGAGCACCTGTCCGGGCCGCCGGGCCTCGACGCGCTGCTGCGGCTGGTGGCGCTGGCGGCCCACAACGTGCGGCACCCCGGCATCGTGGACCTGTACTCCCGGCTGGCCGCGGAGGCCGTGGCGGAGGACCACCCTGCGCACGACTACTTCGAGCAGCACTACGGGCTGGCGCGCGGGTACGCGGCCGAGTCGTTCCACGCGCTCGCCGACAGCGGCGAGCTCCGCGAGGGCGTCGACCCGGACCTGGCGGCGCTGAACTTCGTGGCGCTGATGGACGGGTTGCAGGTGCAGTGGCTGTCCAACCGCGCGCGGGTGGACCTCGTCGAAGCGCTCCGCTCGTACCTGCGCGGGCTGCTCGCCGTGCCGCTCGACTGACCCCGGAAACGCCACCAGGGGCGTCCCCGGAATGGGGACGCCCCTGGCGAACGTTGGTGGCGGGCTTTAGAAGTAGTGCGCCCGGCCGCCGATCGGACGGCCCACGGCCCCGAGCACGGCGAGGATGGCGCCGATCACCAGAAGGATCGTGCCGACGGTCGTCAGGATCGAAATCCCGGCCAACCAGCCGACGACCAGCAGGATCAAACCCAGAACGATCATCACAACCTCCATGTGTCTTGTGAGGTGGATACCCGTGCCGCCACGGCCCAAACACGAACGAGTGAAATCACAGTGGGTTTTGCCATAAGGCGCTGGTCATCCCGGCCGGACTAGGATCGCGACGGTGAGCACAACTGGGCCCTACTCCGTCTACCTGCTGCGCCACGGCCAGACAGCGTGGTCCGAGAGCGGGCAGCACACCGGCCGCACCGACATCCCCCTGACCGCCAAGGGCGAGCAGCAGGCCCGTCGGGCCGGGGCCGTGCTGGCGCGGCTGCGGGGCACCTCGGTGCCGCCCGCGCTGGTGCTGACGAGCCCGCGCCAACGCGCGCTGCGCACCGCGGAGCTGGCCGGTCTGTCGGTCGACGACATCACCGAGGACCTCTCGGAGTGGGACTACGGCGACTACGAGGGCAAGACGACCCCGGAGATCCGCGAGACCGCGGAGGGCTGGACCGTCTGGACGCACGCGATCCCGAACGGCGAGTCGGCGGACGACGTCGGCAAGCGCGCCGCGGCCGTGGTGGCGCGGGTGCGCACGGCGCTGCTGGGCGGCGACGTGGTGCTGGTCGGGCACGGCCACTTCAGCCGCGTGCTCATCGCGACCTGGCTCGGGCTCGGCCCGCGCGACGGAGTCCACTTCGGACTCGACCCGGCGGGCACGTCGGTGCTGGGCGACGAGCGGGGCGACCCGCAGGTGCGCCACCTCAACGTGCCGCCGTGGGACTGGGACTAGTGGCCATCCGCCGCGTCCGGCCGGACGACGTGCCCGCGGTGGTGGGCCTGGTCGAGGAGCTGGCCGAGTACGAGCGCGCCCGCGAGGACTGCCACCTCAGCGCCGAGCAGCTGCACGACGCCCTGTTCCGCCCGTCGCCCGCGCTGTTCGGCCACGTCGCCGAGGTGGACGGCGAGGTCGTCGGCACGGCGCTGTGGTTCCTCAACTTCTCCACGTGGCGCGGCACGCACGGGATCTACCTCGAGGACCTCTACGTGCGGCCGTCGCAGCGCGGGTCCGGTCTCGGCCGGGCGCTGCTGACGGAGCTGGCGCGGGAGTGCGTGGCCAACGGCTACGAGCGTCTCGAATGGTCGGTCCTCGACTGGAACGAGCCCGCCATCGGCTTCTACCGGTCGCTCGGCGCGCGGCCGATGGACGAGTGGACCGTGTTCCGGCTGACCGACCAGCCGCTGAAGGACCTGGGCAGCACCGTCCACAGTGGATGAGTCTCCGGAAGTCGTTGCCGGAACCCCTATCTTCACCCGCTAGACCGAACGTTCTGACGTCCCCGCCCGTGCTGGGGGTGCGCATTCGCACCCCCGGCACCGCGGAAGGACTCCCCCTGTGAACGAGCAACTGGCCCAGGTCGACCCCAGGATCACCCTGATCTCGCTCGGCGTCGCGCTCTTCGTCGCCGTGCTGAAGATCGCGGCGACGTGGCGGATCTTCCGCAAGGCGGGCAAGCGCCGCTGGGCCGCGCTCGTCCCGATCTACAGCGGGTACACGCTGCTCAAGCTCGTCGGCCGGTCCGGGTGGTGGCTGCTGCTCTACCTGGTTCCGTTCGTCAACATCGTGGTCTCGCTGATCGTCCAGCTCAACCTGGCGAAGTCGTTCCGCCGGAGTGCCGCCTTCGGCTTCTTCGGCCTGTGGATCTTCGACGTCATCGGCTACCTCGTGCTCGGCTTCGGCCGCTCCACCTACTGGGGCCCGGCCGTGGGCCAGTGGCACCAGGCCGCCCAGTACCCCGCCTACCAGCCTGCGTACGTCCACTCAGGACCCCCGGCCTACCGGCGCTGACCGTCCCGTTTGGATGAACACCGGATGGCCGGTCCCTCCCCCCAGGTGGACACTAGGTCTCGAAAGCCTCACGAAACCAAGGTTCCACGGCGAACTCCCGGACGGTCTGGCAGCGTGCCGACTTCCGGCCGCGGGACCCCGAATCGCGCGCGACAGGCGGGCGCGAACCCGAGGGCCGGTCAGTGGAAGGACTCCTGTGAACTACGACAACCCCGGTGTGGACACCTCGATCGGCATCTTCCCGGCCGTCGGTGGCCTCGTCTTCGGCATCCTCTTCATCGTGGCGCTGTGGAAGACCTTCACCAAGGCGGGTCAGCCGGGCTGGGCGGCGATCATCCCGTTCTACAACGTCTACATCATGCTGAAGGTCGCGGGCCGCCCCGGCTGGTGGCTGATCTGGTACATCATCCCGCTGGTCAACATCGTCGTCTCGCTGATCGTCTCGCTGGACATCGCGAAGTCGTTCCGCAAGAGCGGCGTGTTCGGCTTCTTCGGCCTGTGGCTGTTCAACATCATCGGCTACCTCATCCTGGGCTTCGGCAGCGCGACCTACCAGGGTCCCGCCGCCGCCCAGCGCTACTGAGGTGAGAGCGGATCTCCCGCACGTGGGGGCAACACGTGCGGGGGATCCCGGTGGAGGCGGGCGTCGTCCCGCGAGATCCCGAGGACGACCAGGGCCAGCGCTCCGGCGGCGAGCAGCAGGAAGACGCAGCTGAGCACCGTGTCGCCGAGGTAGAGCGAGTAGTTCACGGTCTGGACCGTCCTGCCGTTCGGGCTCCTGGTCAGCGTGACCGTCTCCCGGAACGACGTGAACCACGCCAGGCACCACAGGGCCCACCACGTGAGCACCCGTGCGGTGGCCGCACCGCGCCCGCCGCGCGGCAGCCGGGCCCACCAGACGTCCAGCACGAACCGCACCGGCAGGTACAGGAAGCCGAGCGGGATGATCCAGCCCACGATGGCGAAGGCCTTGGGCAGCTGGTGCCGGTAGCCGATCCCGTCGACGTTCGTCCGGGCTTGGAAGAGCCAGGTGACGAGCGAGACCGCGGTCGCGGTCAGCAGCGCCATGTTCAGCTCCAGGGTCCCCCGGACGCCCAGCAGGACCAGCACGAGGACCACCGCGTGCAGGCCGAGCAGCACGACGGTGATGGTCGCCAGGACCTTGAGGTCGTGGCGCCTGCGCGGCTCCTGGTGCGGGTCGACCGGGACTCCGGTGGCCACCGGGACGGGCGCGGTCGGGCCCGCGGGCATCGCCAGCACCGCCGGGGTGTCGCGCTCCATCGACCCGCCGCACCCCCGGCAGCTCGTCACGCCTCTGGCCACGGTGGCACCGCAGTTCGGGCACTTCATCGCGTTCCCCCCAAGAAAAGCGAGCCTTCTTCACATCGTCCCGATGAGCCTCTCATCCACCGGGTGCAGCGCGGAGAGCTTTCGCACGACCGTTATCAGCAGCACGCTCGCCAGCGCGAGGAACACCGCGCCCACCCAGCGGGGGACCAAGGGCGCGACGACCATGTCGCCGAACCACCACATCCGCACGCTCGTGGCCGTGGTGGCCAGCCCGACGAGCCACGACAGCCACCAGGCCAGCACGGGCCGGGTCACGTCGGAGCGCCGAGCCTCGGGCACACCGGCCGCGGCGATGTCCGCGACGGCCTGGTAGGGCGCCCACAGGTTCAGCACCGGCACGAACCACGCGCCGACCACCCAGCCTGGGCTCCAGCGGTGGACGCGGCCGGGCACCTCGGCGTTGAGCCGGACCCGGCGGAGCCACACGAGCAGCACCGGCACGGTGCACACGAACAGCAGGGCGACGAAGAAGCGCAGGACCGGCATCGCGATGGACAGCACCTGCACGCCCGCCTGGGCCGTGAGCAACGCGGTCAGCAACCCGGCCTGGGTCGCCACGACGTGCGGACGGAGGGTCGTCACGGGGTCCACCCGGCACCCTCCTCACCTGCGCCGACCAGCCTGGATTCTAGATCGGTCGAGAGGCGGGGGCACTACGACGACCAGGGCGGGTCAGCGGTGGCGGACGCCGACCCCGCCGTAGGCCAGCGCCGACGCGGGACCGGTGGTCTCGGCGTCGTCCCGCCACCGGCTCGCCGGGACCAGGCCCGGCTCGACGAGGTCGAACCCGGTGAACAGCTCCGCGACGGCGGACTCGGAGCGGGGCGTCAGGGTGACCCCCGTGAGCTCCGCGAGGGCGGCCAGCTTGTCCATCAGGTCCGGTTCGAGGTCGGCCGTCAGGTGGGAGATCACGAGGTGGCTGCCGGGGGCCATCGCCTCGCGGTACTTCGCGACCACGTCGACGGGCCGGTCGTGGTCGGACAGGTACGGGAGGATGCTGACCATCAGCACGGCGACGGGCTCGTCGAGGTCCAGCAGGCGGGCGGTCTCCGGGGCGTTCAGCACGGCGTCGGGGTCGCGGACGTCGGCGTGCACGATCGCGGCGGTGCGGCTGTAGCGGAGCATCGTGCGGCCGTGCGCGACGGTGGCGGGCTCGTTGTCGACGTAGACGACCCGGCTGGTGGGGTCGATGCGCTCGGCGACCTCGTGCACGTTGCCCGCGGTCGGGATGCCGGACCCGAGGTCCAGGAACTGGCGGATGCCCGCGGCGGCGCACAGCCGCACGGCGCGGCGCAGGAAGGACCGGGCGGCGCGGGCGGCCTCGTCGACGGCGAAGATCTTGGTGGACCGCTCGGCGAACTCGCGGTCGACGGCGAAGTTGTGGGCGCCACCGAGGTAGTAGTCGAAGATCCGCGCCACGTTGGGGCGCTCGGCATCGCCGTTGGTGGTCACCCGATTCGGGCGCTCTTGCACCGCACACCTCACCCTGGAACGTCCCGGAGCAGCGCGAACTCTTCGCCGCACGGTATCCGGCTACTCCGTTCGTGTCTATCCGCCAAAAGTGAACACGTAGGGTGATTATTACTGGTGGCAGCCACCCGGACCAAACCCGGCCGGGGGTGGTGTCCCCCGGCCGGGCCAGTGGTTACACGCCTGCCAGCGACTGGATCCACGGGCGGTAGCGGGTGATGTTCGTGTAGTTCGAGACCGACGAGCGGTCGCTCGTGGAGGCCACGCCGACCTGGTAGTAGCGGCCGTCGGCCGGGCTCGTGGCGAACATCGGGCCGCCCGAGTCACCACCCGCGGCGATGCCGTTGCCGCGGCGCACCGACACGGCGATGCCACCCCGGTAGTCCCGGCCGTTGACCGTGGTCACGGTCGTGTTGGCGACCTTCAGGTAGCGCGACTGGCAGTTGATCTCGGGCTGGTTGGTGCAGGTGGCGCCCCAGCCGTAGAGCTGCACGGTTTGACCGGCGGCCACGGCCGAGGTCGTGCCCAGCGGCGCGTAGGTGGTCGACACCGAACGGTCGATCCGGACGAGCGCCAGGTCGACCGACGGGTGCTGGGTGATGCTGACCGCGTTGACGAGGGTGCCGCCGCTGGTCTGGTCGAGGCTGCCGACCCGGAACGTGTACGTGCCCGCGCTGGCGACGCAGTGCTGCGCCGTCAGGATCCAGGTGGGCGCGATGATCGAGGCCGAGCAGTTCTCGCGGCCGTTGACGAAGAGCCGGGCCGCCCACGGGGCGTTGGACGCGGTGCCGCCGCCGATGATGAACGGGGTCACGCCGCCGGTGGCCGGTTCGGCCGAGGCGGCGGGCGCCAGGGAGGCGAGGGCCACGAGTGCCGCGGCTCCGCCGATCAGCGCGGACAGGGTGCGCTTGAATCGCATGTGATGTCACCTAACGAACGCAGGGAGTGGTGAATTCACCACTCTCAGCGTCACGCTTTCGAGTGACACCGGACACCCGCCGATGGTTGGCCGAGCACCCGACCTTCGGAGGGGGACCAAAAGCACCAAGCGGGACCAATCGGTCTTTTGCCGCGGTGGAGGCCTACTCCTCGGCGTCGGGCTCGTCGACCCCGAGCGTCCAGCGGCGGACCGGGTTCGTGAACAGCAGCGCGATCACCACGACGGTGTAGAGGCCGATCAGCGACCCGACGAGCTGCTGCCCCGACGGGCCGTACATGTACCAGGCGACCCCGAGCAGCAGCAGCTGCACGACGATCGACGGCGTGCGCGCCCAGCGCTTGCCCAGCACCAGACCGACGCCCGCGGCCAGCACACCGGCGCACAGGATCGTGAAGTAGCCCGCCTCGCCGAGGACCTTCCCGGTCGACTCGGCGCCGCCGAACGCCCGCACCACCAGCGCCACGGCGAACGCGATGCCCGCCAGCCCCTGCACCGCGGTCATGGCCCCGGCCACCCGCACGGCTGCCGGGATCTGGGTTTGGATCGCCACCTGCGAGCCCCTCACGACGGTGCATAACGGTCTGTGGTCGTCACGGATCGTAGGCCACCCGTCCGGACCTCCCATCCGGCAGTCGGAGGGGCGAAGATCAAGGGGTCTTCGGCTTGCCGGCGGTCCGCTGGGGTGCACTTGTCGTAGACGGGGCTACTACGCGCGGGAAAGGAGATTTGGACCACTTCCGTGTGCGTGACATCCCTCGTCCGAGGGACGCGCGGGCCGCTCGCGGTCACGCGCTGTCCTACTCTGCGGGGGTGCGCGCACTTCTGGTGGTCAACCCGCAGGCGACCTCGACCACGGCCGGAGGCCGGGACGTGCTGGCGCACGCGTTGGCCAGCACGGTGAAGCTCGACGTCGTCGAGACGGAGTACCGGGGCCACGCGGGCGACGTGGCGGCTCAGGCCGTCGTCGACGGCTACGGCATGGTCGTCGCGCACGGCGGCGACGGCACGGTGAACGAGGTCGTGAACGGCATGCTCCGCGGTGGGCTGTCGGAGGACCTGCCGATGCTGGGCGTCGTGCCCGGCGGATCGGCGAACGTCTTCGCGGGCGCCCTCGGACTCCCCCGCGACCCCGTCGAGGCCACCTACCGCCTGTTGCAGGCGATCGAGAACGGGACGAGCCGTCGCGTCGGGCTCGGCAAAGTCGCCTCCGCCGGCCCCCTCTCCACGGACAACGACCGCTGGTTCACGTTCAACGCCGGTGTCGGCTGGGACGCGGACGTGGTCGCGAACGTCGAGGCGCAGCGTGCCAAGGGCCGCGAGGCCAGTCCTTCCCTCTACGCCCGCACGGCGCTGGCCAGCTACGTCGGCCAGCGCAGGCACATGCCCTCGCTCACGGTGCGGATCCCCGGCGAGGAGCCGCTCACGGACCTGCGGATGGCGTTCGTGTCGAACACCGACCCGTGGACGTACCTCGGCGGCAAGGCGATCCGGCTCAACCCGTCCACGTCGTTCGACAACGACCTCGGCCTGTTCGCGTTGCGGAACCTCGGCCTGCCGACGGTGCTGCGGTACGTGGGCCACCTGCTGGTGCGCGACGGGAATCCCAAAGGCGGGAACCTCTTGAGGCGCGACGACGTTGAATATGTTCGGGTGACGAGCAGGGAGCCGGTCAACCTCCAGGTGGACGGCGATCTGCTCGGTGATTGCACCGAAGTCGAGTTCACGTCCGTTCGGGGAGCTCTCACCGTCGCGGTGTGACCGTCGTGTGATGATCTTGAGGCCGACCTGCGATGTTCGACCAGATGCGAACTTCGTAGAGTGAAACCGCTGGTGAACGGTGTCGATCTTTTGGGTGAGTTCACTCACCGGGTTAGTGCTAACCCCTTGACATCCCCGCCGTTCGTGAAAGCATTCACAAGCACCCCAAAACGACCGCTGACGATCGGCGTGCCTTCGAGCGCGCCTAGCTGAGGAGTAGTTCCAATGGACTGGCGCCACCGCGCAATCTGCCGCGACGAGGACCCCGAGCTGTTCTTCCCCGTGGGGAATAGCGGTCCTGCGCTCCTGCAGATCGCCGAGGCGAAGACCGTCTGCCGTCGCTGTCCCGTCGTCTCCGACTGCCTCGCGTGGGCACTGGAGAGCGGCCAGGACGCCGGCGTGTGGGGCGGGATGAGCGAAGACGAACGTCGCGCACTCAAGCGCCGCAACGCCCGTACGCGGGCCCGGAGCAACGCCTGAGTCGCGAGACCGGCAGTTAGCCCCGAATACCTAGCAGAAACGTAGAGCCCGACACCGTGCCAGGTGTCGGGCTCTACGTTTCTTCGATTGCACACCCTCCCGCATGACCACGAGGCGCCGCTGAGGCTGGTCGCCACGTGTGCACGGAGGTAGTTTAACGCCGCCCCCGGAGCGGCACGCGCAGGACCGCCTCAGTACCGCCTCGTGGCCTCCGCCGCAAGCTCAGGGACCCCCTGAGTTCGGATTCCACGAGGGTCCGGACGATCTGCAGGCCGAGCCGTTCGGTGCGCTCCAGCGAGAACCCCGGCGGCAGTCCCTTGCCGTCGTCGGCGATCACCACGTCGAGCCAGCGCGCCGACCTCTCGGCGTGCACGACGACCTCCCCGCGCTGGCCAGGGGCGTACGCGTGCTCGAAGGCGTTCTGCACCAGCTCGGTCAGCACCATCACCAGCGGCGTCGCCAACTCGGCCGCCACGACCCCGAACGGGCCCTCGCGGCGCACCGACACCTGGGTCTCCGTCGTGGCGACGTCGCTCATCATCGGGATCACCCGGTCGATGACGTCGTCGAGGTCCACGCGCTCGTCGACGGACATCGACAGCGTCTCGTGCACCAGTGCGATCGACGTCACCCGGCGCACCGATTCGGCCAACGCCTCGCGCGCCTCCTCGTTGCTCGTGCGCCGCGACTGGAGCCGCAGCAGCGCGGCCACGGTCTGGAGGTTGTTCTTCACCCGGTGGTGGATCTCGCGGATCGTCGCGTCCTTCGACATCAGCGCCCGGTCGCGCCTGCGGACCTCCGTGACGTCGCGGCACAGCACCAGCGCGCCCGCCGGGTTCCCGCGCGGCCGCAACGGCAGCGCGCGGAACAAGACCGACGCGCCGCGGCGCGACTCGGCCTCCATGCGCATGCTCGGGTTGCCGTCCACCGCGGCTCGGAACCGCTGCGCGATCTCGGTCGCGTCGAACGGGTCGTCGATCAGCGAGCGGGTCAACGGGGCCAGGTGCACGCCGACGAGATCGGACGCGTGGCCCATGCGGTGGTACGCCGACAGCGCGTTGGGGCTCGCGAACACCACGGCCCCGGCCGCGTCGAGCCGGATGAACCCGTCACCGACGCGCGGGCTCGTGTGCACGTCCGGCGACGGCTCGGTCGTCGGGAACGTGCCGTCCGCGATCATCTGGCACAGGTCCGCCGCGCTGCCGAGGTAGGAGATCTCCAACGGGCTGGGCACGCGCGGCACGGCCAGGTTCGTGTTGCGGCTGACGACCGCGATGACCTGCTTGCCCAACCGCACCGGGATCGTCTCGCGCCGCACCGGGACCCCGAGGTGCCACAGCGGGTCCTCCTCGCGGCAGATCCGCGACTCGATGATCGCCCGCCGCAGCTGCGGGTGCTCCTCGACCTGCATCGAGCTGCCGACGACGTCCTCCGGGTGCGCGGTCGGCGCGGTCGTGGGGCGCGCTTGGGCGACGCAGAGGAACGTGGCGTCGTCGAGCGGCACCCAGAGCAGGAAGTCGGCGAACGACAGGTCCGAGAGCAGCTGCCACTCGGCCACCACGAGCTGGAGGTGGTCGACGGCCGCGCCGGACAGGCGGGTGTGCTCGGCGAGCAGATCCGTGAGGGTGGACACGCGTCATACAACCACGGTTCAGACCGCTGCCAGTGGCCAGGTGAGGCCATGTCACACTGGGCTGAAGCAGTTGACCTGATGCATCAAGGAGACACCCATGTCGAAGCGTGCCCGCAAGCGCCGCGATCGCAAGAGGGGTGGCGCTAACCACGGGAAGCGCCCCAACGCCTGATCTCAGGCCCTCTGTGAAAGGCCCTCGGGACATCGTCCCGAGGGCCTTTCGCTTCTATTCTGGGCAACGAAAAAGCCCCCTGGAGACCAGGGGGCTTTTCACGTTCTGGGGAGGCGGTTACTCCTCGACGACCTGGATCGTCGTCGTGCGGACCTCGACCGAACCGTGCTGCACCAGCGTCTCGTGGATGCGGGCGCGCAGGCGTTCCTTCAAGGTCTCGGGGGCGTGCTCGCCGCCGCACTTGCGGGCCAGCAGGGCCTTGAGGTGCTCCTCGATGCCGTACTGCTCCAGGCACGGGTGGCACTCCTCGAGGTGCTTCTGCAGCAGCTCCTTGCGCTTGACGTCGCACTCCTGGTCCAGGAACAGCCAGACCTCGGCGAGGACCTCGGAGCAGTCCGTGTCGTGGGGTTCGCCGCAGTTCATCGCCCCGCCACCTCTTCTTCGGGCTGACCGTTGCGCAGGAAACCGCGCTCGCGCGCGACATCGGAGAGCTGCTCGCGCAGCTGGCGGCGGCCCCGGTGCAACCGGGACATCACCGTGCCGATGGGGGTGCCCATGATGTCGGCGATCTCCTTGTAGGCGAAGCCTTCGACGTCCGCGAGGTAGACCGCGATGCGGAACTCCTCGGGCAGTCGTTGTAGAGCATCCTTCACATCGTTGTCCGGCAGCAAGTCCATGGCCTCGACCTCGGCCGACCGGAGACCGCGCGACGTGTGGCTCTCGGCCTTCGCCAACTGCCAGTCGGTGATCTCGTCGGTGGGCTGCTGCAACGGCTGCCGCTGCTTCTTGCGGTACCCGTTGATGTAGGTGTTGGTCAGGATGCGGTACAGCCACGCCTTCAGGTTCGTCCCCTGCGAGAACGACGCGAAGGCCGCGTACGCCTTGAGGTACGTCTCCTGCACCAGGTCCTCGGCGTCGGCCGGGTTCCTGGTCATCCGCAGCGCGGCCGCGTACAGCTGGTCCAGCAGCGGCATCGCGTCGCGCTCGAACCGTGCGGCCCGCTCAGCGGGCGTCTCATCCGTCGGGTTGGCCTGCGAACGGGTGGCGGGCACCGCGCTCCTCTCCCGCCGACCCGATGATGGCGCGACGGCTACTGCTGGCTGGGACGAGTCCCAGAATACGCGGACCTGATCCGCCAGGCCGTCGGCCGGCCGCTGCTCCATCACCTCGGTAACCACACCCGTCCAAACGCGGTGCGCGACCCGCGCATTCCCCCCGATATCGTGACGCCCATGGCCGGACGCGGGACCCCCGCCACAGCACTGCTGGACAAGCAGCGCGTGGCCCACACCCTCCACTCCTACGACCACGACCCCCGCCACGAGTCGTACGGCCTGGAAGCGGCGGAAGCACTCGGCCTCGTGCCGGGCCGGGTCTTCAAGACCCTCGTCGTGGACCTGGACGGGCAGTTGGCGGTCGGCGTGGTGCCCGTCACGGGTCAGCTCGACCTGAAAGCGCTGGCAGCGGCGCTGAAGGGCAAGAAGGCGAAGATGGCCGAGGTGGCGGCGGCCGAACGCGCCACCGGGTACGTCGCGGGCGGGATCTCGCCGTTGGGGCAGAAGAAGCGGCTGCCGGTGGTGCTGGACGCGTCGGCGGCGGAGTTCGACACGATCTTTTGCAGTGCGGGGCGGCGTGGGCTGGAAGTGGAGATCGCCCCGGCGGACCTCACGAGACTGACCGGTGCTGTCGTGGCGAGCATCTCGGCCTGAAGTCGGGGAAACTTTTTTCGGAGATCGTGTCGAGAACCGGCAACCGGCTCCGTCCCTGCCGTGAACGCGACCACCACGGAGTCGCACCAGCGTCGAGGAGACACCATGGCCAAGTACCTGCTGCTCAAGCACTACCGAGGCGCACCGGCCGCGGTCAACGACGTGCCCATGGACCAGTGGACGCCGGACGAGATCACCGCCCACATCCAGTACATGCGCGACTTCGCCACGCGGCTGGAGGGGACCGGCGAGTTCGTCGACGGCCAGGCGCTGGCCCCCGAGGGGACGTTCGTCCGGTACGACGGCGAAGGCCGCCCGCCGGTCACCGACGGGCCGTTCGCCGAGACCAAGGACCTCATCGCCGGGTGGATGGTGATCGACGTCGACAGCTACGAGCGGGCCGTCGAACTGGCGGGAGAGCTGTCCGCCGCCCCCGGCAAGGGTGGCGAGCCGATCCACGAGTGGCTCGAGCTGCGGCCGTTCTACGCCGAACTGCCCACCGTCACCGAGTGACCGAGATCCTGCCCGAGGCCCTGGTCAGGAGCCTCACGCCCGGTGTGCTGGGCGTCCTCGTCCGCCGCGGAGCCGACTTCGCGGCGGCCGAGGACGCCGTGCAGGACGCGCTGGTGGAGGCCCTTCGGGTGTGGCCCGCCGATCCGCCTCGGGACCCGAAGGGGTGGCTGATCACGGTCGCCTGGCGTCGGTTCCTGGACGCGACGCGGGCGGAGGTGGCTCGACGGCGGCGCGAGGACGTGGTCGAGCCCGCGCCCGCGGACGTTCCCGATCAGGACGACACCCTCCGGCTGTACTTCCTGTGCGCTCATCCGTCGTTGTCGCCGTCGGCGGCGGTCGCGTTGACGTTGCGCGCGGTCGGGGGGCTGACCACCCGGCAGATCGCCCGTGCCTACCTGGTGCCCGAGGCGACGATGGCGCAGCGGATCAGCCGGGCGAAGCGGGTGGTCGGGGGTGTGCGGTTCGACCAGCCGGGCGACGTCGGGACCGTGCTCCGGGTGCTGTACCTCGTGTTCAACGAGGGGTACTCCGGGGACGTGGACCTGGCGGCCGAGGCCATTCGGCTCGCACGGCAACTGGCGGCGGTCGTCGACCACCCGGAAGTGGCCGGGTTGCTGGCGCTGATGCTGCTGCACCACGCCCGGCGGGCGGCTCGGGTCACCGCGGGCGGGGCGTTGGTGCCGCTGGCCCGGCAGGACCGCGGGCTGTGGGACGTCGAGGCCATCGCCGAAGGGGTGGAGATCTTGCAGCGGGCCCTGTCGCGGGACCGGTTGGGGGAGTTCCAGGCCCAGGCCGCCATCGCCGCCCTGCACGCCGACGCGCTGGTGGCCGAGGAGACGGACTGGGTGCAGATCGTCGAGTGGTACGACGAGCTGGTGCTGGTGACGGACAGCCCGGTGGTTCGACTGAACCGGGCCGTCGCGGTCGGGGAGGCGGACGGGGCACGGGCCGGGTTGGCGGCTCTGGCCGGGTTGGACGAGTCGCTGCCGCGGTACGCGGCGGTGGCCGCCCACCTGCGCGAGAAGGGCGGGGAGGTGGAGGTCGCCGCTCGGCTGTACGCGGAGGCGGCGGCGAAGGCCACCAACCTGGCCGAGGTCGACCACCTGACCCGGCAAGCGGCTCGGCTTCGGGCAGGTGGCTCCTGACGCCTCAGACCTCCAGCGGGCGCAGGACCCTGGCCAGCCACTCCCCCACGGCGCGGTGCAGGCCGTCCACGTCGGCCTTCAGGGAGTGGTCCCCCTTCAGCAGGACCACTTCCCGGTGGTGGGCCGCTTCGGGACGCCCGAACGGGTCCGTTTCGCCCTGCACGATGAGCGTGGGCACCTCCACACCGGCCAGTTCGCCGAGGCGGGACTTCTCCGGCTTGCCCGGTGGGTGGACGGGGAACGCGAGGCACAGGACGGCCACCGCCAGGCCCTCCACGGAGGTCCGGCACGCCACCCTGGCACCGGAGGAGCGGCCGCCGAACAGCAGGGGCATCCCGTCGAACCACCGCACGCCCAGGTCCTCGACCACGGCGAGCCACGCGGTGTCCAACTGGCCCGCCGGGGCGGGGGCCTTGCGGCCCGCCACGCGGTACGGCTGTTCGACCAAGGCCACGTGGACGCCCGCGTCCACCGCCGCACGGGTGGCGGCGACCAGGTCGGGGGCGCCTATGCCACCGCCCGCGCCGTGGCCCAGCAGCAACGCCGCTCGTCCCTCCGCCGAGCAGTGCAGCTCGGCCCTGGCCGGGCCGTGCGGCGTGTCGACGAGGACGCTGGTCACGACTTCTCGAACAGGGTGGGTTCAGGCATCGCGTCGGCCGTCAGCGAGATCGGGTCCATCAGGTCCGGGGTGTTGTTGCGGACGCTGTTGACGGCCGTCGAGACCGGGCGCAGCTCCAGCTCCGACACGAGCGTCGGGTCGGGTTCCAGCAGGCCGGAGGGGTCGGTCGAGTCCGGGTCCAGCCACGACTCCCAGTGGTCGCGGGGCAGCAGCAGGGGCATGCGGTGGTGGACCGTCGTCATCTCGCCGATGGCGTCGATCGTCAGCACGGCGCAGGTGATGACGGCCTTGCGACCCAGTTCCTCGTCCGGCTGCCACCAGACGGACCAGATTCCGGCCATAGCCAGGCTGGAGCCGTCATTAGGATTGATGAAGTAAGGCTGCTTCCTGCCTTCTCCCGGCTGCCATTCGTACCAACCGGCGGCGGGGATGATGCACCGCCGTTTGGCCGCCGAGTCGCGGTAGGACGGCTTCGCGAGGACGCTCTCGGCGCGGGCGTTGATCATCTTCGCCGCGCCGGACAGGTCCTTCGCCCAGTGCGGGACCAGGCCCCAGCGCATCACCCGGAGGCTGCGCTCCGTGACCGAGGGGTCCGGTTCGCCGGACTCGTCGCGGGGGTGCCTCTGCACCACTGCCAGCACGGACTTGGTGGGCGCGACGTTGTAGTCCGGACCGGGGGCGTCACCCTCCGTGGCGTCCACCGCGTCGAACTCCGCCGCCAGCAGCGCCGGGTCCTTGGTCGAGGCGTACCTGCCGCACACTTCCGAGCTCACCTCCGCGCCAGATCAACTTCTGGGCAAGCCATCGTCGCACGTCATCAGCACCGGTGCGACCCCTCGACCACCGCATGCGGAATCATCGACCCATGACTCAGCAGTGGTCCGCTCCCACCGCCAACGGCCCCGTCACCGCGACGGTACCCGTGCCCGGCTCCAAGTCGATCACCAACCGCTTGCTGCTGTTGGCCGCACTGGCCGACGGCCCCTCGACGCTGCACGCACCCCTGCGCAGCCGCGACAGCACCCTGATGGTGGAGGCCCTCCGCTCGCTGGGGGTCTCCATCACCGACGGCCCCGACGGCAGCTGGCTCGTCGTGCCCGGTGAGCTGCGCGGTCCCGCGGACGTGGACTGCGGCCTCGCGGGCACGGTCATGCGGTTCCTGCCGCCCGCCGCCGCCGTCGCCACCGGCGAGATCCGGTTCGACGGCGACCCGCACGCCCGCCTCCGCCCGATGGGGACCGTCCTCGACGCCCTGCGCGCGCTCGGCGCGGACATCACCGGCGGCGGGCTGCCGTTCACGCTGAACGGCACCGGCTCGCTGCGCGGCGGCGACGTGACGATCGACGCCTCGGGCTCGTCGCAGTTCGTCTCCGGGCTGCTGCTGTCCGGCGCGCGCTACGACCACGGTGTGCGAGTGCTGCACGACGGCAAGCCCGTGCCCTCGCTGCCGCACATCGCGATGACCGTCGAGGTGCTGCGCGCCGCGGGCGTCGAGGTGGACGACCAGGGGCCGAACACGTGGACGGTCGCGCCGGGCCCGATCCGCGGCCGCGAGTGGCACGTGGAGCCGGACCTGTCGAACGCGACGGTGTTCCTCGCCGCCGCGGCCGTGACCGGGGGCGAGGTGACGGTGCCCGGCTGGCCGACGAAGACGACCCAGGCCGGTGACGCCGTCGGCGACATCCTGACGCGGATGGGCTGCGAGGTCGTGCTGGACGAGCGCGGGCTCACCGTGCGCGGGCCCGAGCGGTTGACCGGGCTGGACATCGACCTGCACGACGAGAGCGAGCTGACCCCGACGGTGGCGGCGCTGGCGGCGCTGGCCGACGGCCCGACGCGGATCCGCGGCGTGGCGCACATCCGCGGCCACGAGACGGACCGGCTCGCGGCGCTCGTCGCCGAGATCAACGGCGTCGGCGGCGCGGCGGAGGAGACCGAGGACGGGCTGGTCATCGACCCCAAGCCGCTGCGCGGCGGACCGTGGCGCGCGTACGCCGACCACCGGATGGCGACCGCGGGTGCGATCATCGGCCTGGTCGTGCCGGGCGTCGAGGTCGACGACATCGGCAGCACCTCCAAGACGATTCCCGACTTCCCAGGAATGTGGGCGACGATGCTCGAGGTCCGTTGACGTGAGCCGTGGCGACTGGCACAAGCTCGACGAGTCCGACGTCCGGGTCCGGCCGGGGAAGGGCACCCGGCCGCGCAGCAAGAAACGCCCCGAACACGCGGACGCCGTGCCCGCGATGGTCGTGGGCGTGGACCGCGGCCGGTGGACGTGCGCGCTGGACGACGACCCGAACCGCCTCGTCACCGCGATGCGGGCGCGGGAACTGGGGCGGACGCCGGTCGTCGTCGGCGACCGGGTCGGGCTGGTCGGCGACGCGTCCGGGCAGCCGGACACGTTGGCGCGCATCGTGAAGGTCGCCGAGCGGAACAGCGTCCTGCGGCGCACCGCGGACGACACGGACCCGTTCGAGCGGGTCGTGGTCGCCAACGCGCAGCAGCTGATCATCGTGACGGCGCTGGCGAACCCGGAGCCGCGCACCGGGTTCATCGACCGGTGCCTGGTCGCGTCGTACGCGGGCGGGCTGACGCCGGTGCTGTGCCTGACGAAGGCGGACCTGGCGTCGCCGGAGGACCTGCTCGCCGCGTACGCCGAACTGGACCTCGTGGTGGTCGTGACGCGGTCGGACGAGGACCCGAAGGCGTTGCGGGAGCAGATGGCGACCAAGGTGTCGGCGTTGATCGGGCACTCCGGCGTCGGCAAGTCGACGCTGATCAACCAGCTCGTGCCGGGCGCGAACCGGGCGGTCGGCGTGGTCAGCGGGGTCGGCAAGGGACGGCACACGTCGACGCAGACCGTGGCGCTGCCGCTGCCCGAAGGCGGGTGGGCGGTGGACACGCCGGGCATCCGGTCGTTCGGGCTCGCGCACATCACGCCGACCGACATCGTGGCGGCGTTTCCGGGGATGCGGGAGATGGCCGAGGAGTGCCCCTCCGGGTGCGGGCACCTCGGCGCGCCGGAGGACCCGGACTGCATGCTGGACGAGCTGGTCACCACCGGGGTGGCGACGCAGGGGCGGTTGGACTCGCTGCGACGGCTGTTGTCGTCCCGCGCCGGGCTGGAGGAGTACCCGGACTAGCGGCGGCCCAGGTAGGCGAGGAGCCGGTCGGCCGGGGTGCTCGGTTCGACCGGTGCGGCGAAGCGTTGTGGGCGGTCGGCGTCGCTGACGAGCAGTAGTGCCAACGGGTACAGCTCGTCGGCTAGCGCTTGCGGGAGTGGGCGTGGTTCGCCGCAGGCTCGGGCGATGTCCCAGCCGTGGACGGCGACCTCCAGTGCTCCTGCGCGGGCGACGATGTCCGTGGTGAGCGGGCAGCCGCCGATGGTGATCTCGCGGCCGTTCTGCGTGGTCCACGCGCCGAGGAGGCGGCGGGCTTGGTCGCGGGTGGCGGTGATGGGGTCCTGTGGTGGGTCGGTGGTGGGTGTTAGCGGGACGTGGCCGTCTTCCGCTGCCTCGCGGAGGGCGGTGAGGGAGTCGATGAGGTGTTCCAGGAGGTCCTGGAGGGTCCAGTCGTGGCACGGGGTGGGGCGTGCGAGGGCCGCTGGAGTGGCTGTTCGGAGGCAGCCGAGGGTGTAGGCGACGGCTCGTTCGAGCAGGGCCACGTGGTTCACGACGGCAGTCCGAACACCGGGAACAGGGACGGGTCGAGGAAGTTGACGACGTGGGAGATCCCCTTGTCGCCGATCGTCAGCACCTGGATGTTGAACGGCTTGCCGCTGAGGTAGACGCCGAAGGCGGGTTGGCCGTTGGCGCGGGTCGGGGTCACGCGGATGTCGCCTGGGCAGCGGACCTTGAGGTGGGTGGCGATCGCGTCCGGGCCTCGGTACCAGGACTTGTACGGGGGCATCTCCCAGATGACGTCGGCGGTGAAGAGGCTGATGAGGGTGGGGATGTCCTTGTTCTCGAAGGCTGTCGTGTAGCGGTCGAGGATGTCGCGTTGGGTCTTCGTGGTCGGTTCTTCTACGTCGTTTTCGGTGATGTCGGCCAGATGGGCGTGGGCTCGTTGGAGGGCGCTGTTGACGGCGGCGGTGGATGTTTCGAGGAGGTCGGCGACTTCTGCGGCTCGCCACTTGAGGACGTCTCGGAGGATGAGGACGGCTCGTTGCCTGGGTGGGAGGTATTGAAGGGAGGCGATCAAGGCCAGTCGGATCGTTTCCCGGCCGGTCACGATGGTGGCCGGGTCGGCTGTGGCGGCGTCGGGGATCGGTTCGAGCCAGGGGATCTCGTCGCCTTCGACGAGGTCGTCCAAGGGGTCGGAGTCGGTGCCCAAGCCGGTGGGGAGGGGGCGGCGGGCGCGTTTCTCGATGGCGGTGAGGCAGGTGGTGGTGGCGATGCGGTACAGCCAGGTGCGGAGGGACGACCTGCCTTCGAAGCGGTCGTAGGCCTTCCACGCGCGGAGGTAGGTCTCCTGCACCAGGTCCTCGGCCTCGTGGACGCTGCCGAGCATCCGGTAGCAGTGAACCAGCAGTTCCCGCCGGAACGGGTCCGAGAGCTGGATGAAGTCGTCCGCCATGGTCAGCCTCCTTGTTCCCCAGTGCAGACCCGTGGCGCGGGGGAAAGTCATCGGTTCGTATGAACGGATGGGGTCGTTAACCCGACCGGGTCGCGGCCATGTCGGGGGGAGCGGGTGTAGCGGTAGCCTGCGCGCCATGGCGCAGGTAACTGGGATCGGCGGCATCTTCTTTCGCGCCAGGGATCCCGCGCGGTTGGCGGTCTGGTACCGGGACAACCTCGGTGTGCCGATGAACGACCACGGGACTGTGACGTTCCACTGGGACGAGTCGGCTACCGACGCGGCGCCCGGGACTACGACGATCGCGTTGTTCGCGAACAACACGGAGTACCTCGGAGAGCCTGGGCAGCGGGCCATGTTGAACCTGCGGGTGGACGACCTGCGGATCCTGTTGGCGAAGTTGAAGGCTCGAGGGGTTGAGGTGCTGCCCCAGACCGAGGATTCGGAGTTCGGGCGGTTCGGGTGGTGCGTGGATCCGGAGGGGAATCGGATCGAGTTGTGGGAGCCTGCTGACGGGATGTGATCCGTTGGATGGGGGAACCCCCGGTTGCGCCAATTATCCCACCCTCTTTCGTCTTGTCAAGGCTGGAAAGACGCCTTGACAAGACGAAAGAGGGTGGGGGCGCAAAAACAACCGGGGGCCGCCAGGGGTGGGGGTTAAAAGAACCTGCCGGCACGTTGCGGTCTTGGTGCGGTGCGAGTGCCGGCCGGGGGCCGGAAGATATTTGGTGCGGTTGCGATCGGTGCAATTTGGATTTGGGTCGGGTTGGTCACGGGGCCGAGTTGAGGCCGGGGGCCCGCCGACTACGGCTGCCGATGTGGCCAGGCGGTAAGGGCCAGACCTGCGGTGCCTCAGGTGAAGGTTGCCTGCGGCAGGCCTACAGGGGCGGAAGTCGCAGGGTTGCCTCCGGCAGGCCCGCAGAGGTTCACGGCGAAGTGTTGCCTGCGGCAGGCCTACGGGAGTCGATGGCGCAGGGTTGCCTGCGGCAGCAGGCTTGATGGCCGATTGCCTACCTGCTGGGGCTGGCTGGTTGGTTCGTGTCCGATTTTATTTGGGGGATTTGCCCCTTAAAATTGGAGATCGGGCAGGGCTTTGGGGCACTGCCTTTTGGCCCGATCAAGGGGCAAATCTAGGGGCCCCAAATCAAATCGGACACAGCGGGCTGGAAATCGAAGCCGCCGACCGGCCAGGCTGGAAGCCGTAGCCGCTGGGTGGGCCCGGCTGGAAGCCGGAGCCACCAACCAACCACGCCGGAAGCCGAAGCCGCCGGGAGACCCCGCCCAAACCCCTACATCAGGTCCAACAAGAACGGCAGCTCCTGCCGCGCGTACCAAGCCAGCTCGTGGTCCTCGGCCGACCCCAGGGTGAACTCCGCATCCGGATCCCCCAGGTCCGCCTCGTCGATCACCTCAGCTGCCGCCCGAACCGCGTCCTCGGCCTCCGATGTGTCCAGGTGCACGGCCGCCACCAGCTCCATCGGCACGGCCCCGGACACCTTCACCACCGAGAAGTCCAGGTCAGGCCGAAGCTTCACGTCCTCGACGTCCACCGACACCACGGCCCGCCGAGGCATCGCCTTGTCGTCGGTGCCGAGTTCGGCGGCCAACAACCGGATGGAGGCGCGGGCCGCGTCGAGCATCGCCGCGTACTCCAGCTCCTCCGTGTCCCCCACCGCGTACGACTCCCGCAGTGCGGGTGTCAGAGCGAACGCGGTGCCGCCGACCGGGCGGAATTCGCCGGTTTCCACCAGGTCTCGCAGCATGGCCACGGTCGCCGGAAGGTAGACCCTCATTCCGACACCGTCCCCATCAGTTCTTCCACGGATTCCTCGACCATCGCAGCTAGAACGTCCACATCGGACATGGCGTCGCGATCGGCGTTGAGACCGAAGTAAACACCACCGTCGTACGACGTGACGCCAATCGACAGGGCTTGGTTCTTGGCCAGGGGGACGACCGGGAAGATCTCGGTCATCCGGGCCCCGGCCGCGTACAGCGGTACCTGGGGGCCTGGGACGTTGGTGACGACCACGTTGAACAGCCTGCGGGAGAACGAGCTCGCCGCGCGAGCGCCCAGGGCGTGCAGGGTTGGTGGGGCGAAGCCGGAGACCTTGACCAGGGTGTCCGCCGCTACGGACTGGCCGGATTCCTGGTGGGCGCGCATGGCGTGGCTGACGTGGTGGAGGCGCACCACCGGGTTTGGTTCGCCTACCGGGAGGTCGATCAGGTAGGCCGCTACGCCGTTGGAGCCGTCCTCGTCCCGGACGGAGAGGGGGGCCATGGCGCGCATCGTCGTGTGGGCCGAGACGACCTCGCCCCTCGACATCAGCCAGGCGCGCATCGCGCCCGACAGCACGGCGAGGACGCCGTCGTTGATGGTGCCGCCGTGTGCTTTGCGGATGGCGCGGAACTGGTCCAGCGTGCCCCTGGCCACGGCGAAGCGGCGGGCCGGGGAGATGCGGACGTTGAGGGGGCTGCCGGGTGCGGGAGTGGACGCGGTGCGCAGTGCTGACGCGAGGCCGCCCAGTGCGCCAGCGACCTTTTCGACGGTGTTGACGGCGTCGAGGGCGGCTGAGCGGACGTTCTCCACCAGTTCGCCGGGGCGTTGGACGACCTCGGCGACGGCGTCGGCGACCAGCTGGAACGAGCTGGGTTCCGGTTGGGGCATCCACAGGCTTTCCAGCGGTCTGCGCGGGGTCGGTGACACGTCGAGCATCACCTGGCCGATCTCGATCGCGCCCACGCCGTCCACCACGGCCTGGTGGGTCTTGGTGATGACGGCGATCTGGTTGCCCTTCAAGCCCTCGACCAGGTACGTCTCCCACAGCGGGCGGGTGTGGTCGAGGGGCCTCGACATCAGGCGCGCCACGAGGTCGTGCAGCTGCGCGTCGGTGCCCGGCTTGGGCAGCGCGGAGCGGCGCACGTGGTACGTGACGTCGAAGTCCGGGTCGTCCACCCACACCGGCCTGGCCAGCCTGCCGGGGACGTGCACGACCTTCTGGCGGTACCTCGGCACGAGCGGCAGGCGCTGCTCGATCAGCTCCACCAGGCGGTCGTAGTCGAACCCCGTCCGCGGTCGGCGGAACACCGCGACCCCACCGACGTGCATCGGCGTCGTGGCGTCCTCCAGGTACAGGAACGAGGCGTCCAACGCGGACAGGCGATCGGGCATGAGATCAGGTTATAGGTCAGGGCCGCCGACAGCGGGCAACCAGCTCCTCCACGGCCCTGACCTCGTCCGGGTCGCGGTCGTGGCGGGCCAGCCGGATCTCGGCGGCGGCGGGCATGGCCTGCCGGACGGCGTCGTCGACACCCGCGAGGAACGACTTGACCAACCGCGACCGGGCCGCGCGGCGGACGGGCCGGAGCTTGCCGACGGCCATCGCCAGCCAGCTCAGGGCGAGGTCGACGCGGCGGTCGCCACGGGCGGCGCACGCCCAGTCGATCACCACGGGGCCGTCCGGGCCCAGGACGACGTTGCCGGGGTGCAGGTCGAGGTGCAGGAGCGCCCCGTGCGCCGCGCCGGGCAGGAAGTCGGGGGCCGGGACGTCGTCGAGGCGGTGGTGCAGGTCGGCCAGCTCGCGGCCGAGCGCCGCCGCCCGCCACGGCCTGCGGTCCAGTTCCGCCGACATGCGGGGGCCGGGGACGTACTCCATGACGAGGTCGTGGTCCTCGACGCCGTAGACCCTCGGCACCGGGATGCCGCGTTTGCGCAGGTAGCGCATCAGCTCGGCTTCGGGATCGAGGTCCCGGCCGTCGCGGTTGTGCTTGACCAGGAGGCCGTCCGGCCGCAAGAAGACGTCCGCGTCCTGGCCGCTGGCCAAGAGGCGGGCGCGGTGCGCAACGCTGCGCTCGCCCGAGCTCATGTGACGATCCTCATGGTTGACGCCGCCAATGCAAGCCCCTAATCGGGCATGGCACCCTTCTGGGCGTGGAAATCTCCCCCAAGGACAAGTTCGTCACGGTCTACGGCCGCAAGCCGGTCCTCGAAGCGCTCGACGACCCGCGCCTCGACGTGGACAAGGTCATGCTCGCCGACACGGCCCGCGGGGCGGCGGCCAGGGAGATCCTCGACGCGGCCAAGCGGCGCGGGGTGCGCGTGCAGCGCGCGACCGAGCAGCGGGTCAAGGTGCTGGCGGGCAACGGGCGGCACGACCAGGGCGTGCTGGCCGACGTCGTCGCGCCCCGGATGCTCCCGCTGGACCTGGCGCTGGACGGCCCGACTCCCCCGCGCGGCGTCCTGGTGCTCGACGGCATCACCACGCCCGCGAACGTCGGCATGATCCTGCGCACCGCGACCGCGGCGGGCCTGGACGGCATCGTGGTGCCGCGCCGCGGTGTCGCCTCGATCGACCCGCTGGTGGTCAAGTCGTCCGCCGGGGTCGCGTTCCGCGCGCCGATGCTGCGCTGCGCGACCGCCGCCGAGGCCGCCGCGAACCTCCGCGCCCACGGCTACCCGCTGTTCGCGCTGGACGCCCACGCCGACGAGTCGATCTACACGGCCGACCTGCCGGAGAAGGCGGCGTTCGTGCTCGGCAGCGAGACCAACGGCATCTCCGACGACGTCCGCCCGCACGTGACCGGCTGGCTGTCGATCCCGATGTTCGCGGGCGTCGAGTCCCTCAACGTGGCCAGCGCCGCCGCCGTCCTCTGCTTCGAGGTGGTCCGCAGGCGCGAGGCGAGGAAGTAGTCGACTGGACCCGCCGCGTGCACCCAGCGGCGGGCCCAGCGAGCTTGAGACGCGGATTGCCGAACGGGTGCACGTGGTAGTCACCCACGCTCACAGCGCCCGGCAATCCGCCTCGGCATTCCCCGACCGACGCCTGGAAACCACGGCGGCGACTTCCCGAACTCGCGCCGCAGTTCACTCCGGAATCACTTTCACAACTACCCGGAAAAGCACGCCGACCCGAAGTCGCGGAACACCACCACCGCCTCCCCAACAGGAACACCCTGGTAGCGAGGGGGAAGCACTCGGGGGCGGACACCCGGAAACGGGCCCGACTCCCCGACAACAATCGCGACCAACTTTCGCATGTCCACCCCCTCGCTATTCGATGCTGACAACTCGAAGTTACGCGGGCGAACAAGGACGGCACAATGACCGAACAGGGGTCGCTTTTTATCGCTGACGGTCACCGATTAACCCTGGAGAGGGAGCCTTAGCAGCCCAACGCACTCCGCGGGGGTGGAACACCCGTGTCAGCGCGCCAGGAGTTCCGCG
This sequence comes from Umezawaea sp. NPDC059074, assembly GCF_042738955.1. NCBI lineage: Bacteria > Bacillati > Actinomycetota > Actinomycetes > Pseudonocardiales > Pseudonocardiaceae > Umezawaea > Umezawaea sp. NPDC059074. The sequence goes on along the minus strand of NZ_JBHYHC010000024.1, from coordinate 28,538 downwards.
ACGGTGCTGACGGTGACCCCGTCCTCGGACAACCGCCACAACGTGGCCTGGTGCTCCTCCACGGTCGTGCTGGCGGACGCGTCGGACACGACGGTCACCTCAAGCCCGAGCGCCAACGCCTTGGCCGCCGTCGCACCGACACCGTGCTTCGTGGAAACCCCCGCGATGACCAACGACTTGGCCCCCAGATCCCGCAGATCGGACACCAGCCGAGTCCCCGTGAACGCGTCGACCCCCGTCTTGGTCACCAGGTGCTCACCGCGCCCAGGCTCCAACGACTCGACGATCTCGTCCGCCCCGTCACCACGAAGATGCCGAACGATCACCACCGGAGCCGCCACGGCGTCGAAGGCGTCCCGCAACCGCACACTCGCCTCGACCACGGCGACACCGGAGTGGGGAGCGAGGGGTGTGGTGAGGATCCGCTGCTGGAGTTCCACCAGAACCAGAACCGACCGAGCGCTGAACACCGGGAAAGATCACCTGACTTCACGAAGAGTTGATCTTCAGCGTAGCAGCGGCACCCCCAGCAGAACCTCCAGCTCACCAACAGTCGCGGCAACGGAGGTGTGGTGCACCCCAACCATTCCAGCCTCGGCAGCACCACGAACGTTCACGGCCAGGTCATCCACGAACACGCACTCACCAGGAGCCAGACCCAACCGCTCCGCAGCAAGCAGGTAGATGTCCACATCAGGCTTGGCCATCCCCACCTCCCCGGACACGACGGCCACGTCGAACAGCCCGGCCCACTCCCGAGGAGGCGCCCACAACCCATCCGCATTGGACAGCAGCCCGGTCTTGACCCCCCGCCCACGAACCTCCCGAACAACAGTCAGAAGAGGAGGCTCAACGGCCCCGTCGTCACCAAAATCGGTGAGCACCCCACCAAAGTCCAAGACCAGTCCACGCAGCACCCCCAAAACCTACGCCGGGTAGCTGAACCGGGTGATCGTCGTCCTGATCCAGCCCCCACCCACTCGGAACCTGGGTCAAGTCAGCAGAAGGCAGAAGTGGGTGGAGGTCGAGTTGCTGCGTGGCCTGGGATCACTGTCAACACCGATGAAGATCGAAGTACCAGCCATGCGACAAGCACCGGAGCGAAGGCTGAGCGAGGACGACGCCCGACGCCTGCTGACGTTCGTGGTGGAAGCAATGGAAGGCCGACGCACCCCACACCAACTCAGGGACGTGGTGGACGGACGCGTCCTACGAGACCTCAAGGTCCTAGGCGGCCGCATGAAACTGGGCAAGGTCCGCCTCTGCCGAGTAGACCCAAACGCAGCCGAGGCAGCAGCAAGCCTCCACAGAGAAGACCGCGTCTACGCAGTAGCAGCCCGCATAGAACACCTGGCCGGATCATGGGTCTGCTCCGTCTTCAAAATACTGACGTAAGCCCCTCGATCCGCACTCTCCTCCGGCCCCCGGCCGGCACCTGCACCGTGCGGGACTGGACCAAAAATCTTCCGGCCCCCGGCCGGCACTCGCACCGAGACCAACCGCACCATGCCGGCAGGTTCTTCTAACCCCCACCCCGGCCGGCCCCCGGTTGTTTTTGCGCCCCCCACCCTCTTTCGCTTTGTCAAGCCGTCTTTCCAGGCTTGACAAAGCGAAAGAGGGTGGGACAATTGGCGCAACCGGGGGTTAGCCGTTCAAAGACCACCTACCGACGAGGCCCCTTACGAGCAGACTTGGCCTGAGCCCGAGCCGCAGCCCGACGCTCCTTCCGAGTCCCAGCGGAGTCATCCCCCTCGTCCTCACGAACAGCCTCGGCTTCCCCGTCCTCGTTAGGCCCGGAGTAGCTCAACCGCTGCCGCCCAGGCTCATCCAGCCCCTTCCCCCGCAAAGCGGGCGGAATAGCCGACCCAGCCGACAACTGCGCCAACGCGGGCCCAGCAGGCGCCTCAGGAGCCGCAGGCGCGGGAGCCTCAGCAGCCACAGCCCGTGCCCGAGCCCGACTACCGGTCAACGCCCCAGCCCCGTTGCTCAACGAAACAGGAATCGGCGGAGCGGCAACGGGCTCAGGTTCGGCAGCCTCCACCTGGAGGTTGAACAGGAACCCGACCATCTCCTCCTTCAAGGCGTCCAACATCCTGTTGAACATCTCGAAGCCCTCCCGCTGGTACTCGATCAACGGGTCCCGCTGCGCCATCGCCCGGAGGCCGATGCCTTCCTTCAGGTAGTCCATCTCGTACAGGTGCTCGCGCCACTTGCGGTCCAGCACCGACAGCAGCACCCGCCGCTCCAGCTCCCGCATGGCCCCAGGCCCGACGCGCGAGTCGATGTCGGCTTCCCGAGCCTCGTAGGCCTCGAGAGCATCCGCCTGGAGAACCTCCCGCAAGGACTCGCGGGTGATGTCGTCGTCGCCCTCGACGAGCTTCTTCCAGTCCAGCTGGATCGGGTACAGCGTCTTCAACGCCGTCCACAGCTGCTCGAAGTCCCAGTCCTCGGAGTACCCGTCGGCGGTGGCGCCGTCCACGTACTCCTCGACCACGCTGGTGATCATGTGCTCGACCTGCTCGCGCAGGTCCTCGCCGTCCAGCACCCGGTGCCGCTCGGCGTAGATCACCTTGCGCTGGAGGTTCATCACCTCGTCGTACTTGAGCACGTTCTTGCGGATCTCGAAGTTCTGCTGCTCGACCTGCGTCTGCGCGCTGCGGATGGCCCTGGTGACCATCTTGTGCTCGATCGGGACCTCGTCCGGCACCTTCAGCCGGGTCATGACCGTCTCGACCATCGCGGCGTTGAAGCGCCGCATCAGCTCGTCCTTCAGCGACAGGTAGAACCGCGACTCGCCGGGGTCGCCCTGACGCCCGGACCGGCCGCGCAGCTGGTTGTCGATGCGCCGCGACTCGTGCCGCTCGGTGCCGAGCACGTACAGGCCACCGGCCTCGCGGACCTCGTCGGCCTCGGCCTTGACCTCGGAGGAGACGTCCTCGATCAGCTTCGACCAGGCGGCTTCGTACTCCTCCGGCGCCTCGACCGGGTCCAGGCCGCGTTCGCGCAGCTCGTGGTCGGCGATGATGTCCGGGTTGCCGCCGAGCACGATGTCCGTGCCTCGACCGGCCATGTTCGTCGCGACCGTGACGGCGCCCTTGCGGCCCGCCTTCGCGATGATCAGCGCCTCGCGGTCGTGGTGCTTCGCGTTCAGCACCTCGTGCGGGATGCCGCGGCGGACCAGCAGCTTCGACAGGTACTCGGAGCGCTCGACGCTCGTCGTGCCGATCAGGACCGGCTGGCCCTTCTCGTGGCGCTCGGCGATGTCGTCCGCGACGGCCTCGAACTTCGCCTCCTCCGTCTTGTAGACGAGGTCGGGCTGGTCCTGGCGGCGCGCGGGGCGGTTCGTCGGGATCGGCACCACGCCGAGCTTGTACGTCTGGTGGAACTCGGCCGCCTCGGTCTCGGCGGTGCCGGTCATGCCGCCCAGCTTCTTGTACAGGCGGAAGTAGTTCTGGAGGGTGATCGTGGCGAGGGTCTGGTTCTCCGCCTTGATCTCCACGCGCTCCTTGGCCTCGATGGCCTGGTGCATGCCCTCGTTGTACCGACGACCCGCCAGCACGCGGCCGGTGAACTCGTCGACGATCATGACCTCACCGTCGCGGACGATGTAGTCCTTGTCCTTGGTGAACAGCTCCTTGGCCTTCAGGGCGTTGTTCAGGTAGCCCACCAGCGGCGTGTTCGCGGCCTCGTAGAGGTTCTCGATGCCGAGCTGGTCCTCGATGAAGGTGACGCCGATCTCCGAGATGCCGACGGTGCGCTTGCGCTCGTCGACCTCGTAGTGGACGTCCTTCTTGAGCAGCGGCGACAGCCGGGCGAACTCCAGGTACCAGCGCGACGACTGGTCCGCGGGGCCCGAGATGATCAGCGGCGTGCGCGCCTCGTCGATGAGGATCGAGTCGACCTCGTCGACCAGGCCGAAGTAGTGGCCGCGCTGCACGCACTCGTCCAGGCTCCACGCCATGTTGTCGCGCAGGTAGTCGAAGCCGAACTCGTTGTTCGTGCCGTAGGTGATGTCCGCGTTGTACGCCACGCGGCGCTGCTCCGGCGTCAGCTCCGACAGGATCACGCCGACCGTGAGACCGAGGAAGCGGTGGACGCGGCCCATCCACTCCGCGTCGCGCTTGGCGAGGTAGTCGTTCGTCGTGATCACGTGCACGCCCTCGCCCGCCAGGGCGTTGAGGTACGTCGGCAGCACCGAGGTCAGGGTCTTGCCCTCACCGGTGCGCATCTCGGAGATCTGCCCGAGGTGCAGCGCCGCGCCACCCATGAGCTGCACGTCGAACGGCCGCTGGCCCAGCGTGCGCTTGGCGCCCTCGCGGACGACGGCGAACGCCTCCGGCAGCAGCTCGTCGAGGGACTCCCCGTCGGCGTAGCGCTTGCGGAACTCGTTCGTCTTCTCCCGGAGTTCGGCGTCCGTGAGCTCAACGACTTCGTCTTCCAGGTTGTTGATGTGCGCTGCGATGTTGCGCAGGCGCTTGAGCATCTTGCCCTCGCCAGCGCGGAGCAGTCGGGACAGCACCATCCGGGTCGACCTCATTACCTCATCGCGACGCGCCCGGTTGGGCGCCTTCCACCAGGCTCGACAAGCCCGCTCTAGCCGACATCGTAGGCAAGAGCGAGACCTGTGTGCACCGACACAGGCAGGAACCGGTCCCGAACGCGCTGTGACAGGTCCCCGCTAGAGCCGCGCACGACACCTACAACGGGCGAGGGGGCGAGATGGTGCCGGGAAAACGCCGAGATCCCCCGAAGCGGGTGCTCCGGGGGATCTCGGTCGAAGGTCGATGGGCGGCTGGGCCGGTCAGGCGAGCCGGATCACGCCGTAGTCGAACCCCTTCCGCCGGTAGACGACACTGGGCCTGCCGCAGTCGGAATCCGCGAACAGGAAGAAGTCGTGCCCGACCAGCTCCATCTCGTAGAGGGCCTGGTCGACGGTCATCGGCTTGGCGGGGTGTTCTTTCTCGCGGACGATCCGACCGGGGAGGTTGTCCTCCAGTCCTTCGTCCCAGCGCTGCTGGGCAGGCACTTCGGCCATGCCCGCGTCGAGGTCGTCAGAAGGGTCGGGGGCTTCGAGCAGAGCGGTCTGCCCGAGCCGCACGCGCTGCGCGGACCCGTTCGTGTCGGTGGGGGTGACGACTTCCCCGAGGCCACTGGTCGCTTCCGCGACGGATGTCGGGCCACGTCGCCCGTGGTGCACGCGCCTTCTGTCGTGAGATCGGCGCAGGCTGTTCTCCAACTTGCTGACCGCCGAGTCGAGCGCGGCGTAGAAGTCGCCCGCGCAGGCCTCGGCGCGGACGATGGGTCCACGTCCCTTGCCGGTGATCTCGACCCGCTGGCAGTTCTTCGCCTGCCTGCGGTTCGGCTCGTGGAAGAGTTCCACGTCAAAGCGGATGACCTTGCGGTCGTAGCGCTCTAGCCGGGCCAGCTTTTCCGTCACGTGCACCCTGTAGTGATCGGGCACCTCGACGTTGCGGCCCTTAACGACGATGTCCATACACGACCTCCCTCGCTTTGCTGCGAGCTGTGGCTTGGATCAGTGCGGCACCGGAAACGCGAACAGTTGTCGCGGATTGTCGCTGAGGGTCGTCCTCAACAAGTCTTCCGGCACCTGGGTCATGGGCTTTTCGCCTCCTCCCCCACCGGGCCGGGAACGCTGATAGCGCAGCACGTTAGCCCGGTATTCATCTCAGCGACAGCCCCCGAGGCGGGGGAGTTCGAAGAAAAACGTCCCGTCACGCTCCGCGACAAAAACTGGCCACGGCGCGTGCCAACGGGGGCACTCCACGCAGCGCGCAGCCCCTCGTCCTCACCCGGATGGCGCAATCCACGCGGCAGACCACTCGGCAGAGTCACGGCCCTGCTCGGCCTCCGCGTGGACGTCATGTCCGGCCAACGGCCGACGTCGACGCCAGGTTCCCGACCGAGCGGAATAGATCCAATCCATTGTTGATGTTTATTCAGCGTCACTCTTGCGAGTGGTTTGAGCTCCGCGATCTTGGAGTGGATCTTGACAACGTGATGTGAGCGTGATCAAAAACGACCCCGGAGGAACCCGGTCGGACGATCGGATCAACCCGGTGGTGACCACCACCGATCGCCGGCGGCCGACGTGAGGGCGAGAACAGCGGCCACCCGCACACCCACGCTCCGAAGAACCCGCGCGCACTCACCGGCCGTCGCGCCGGTCGTGACAACGTCGTCAAGGAGGACCACCGACGTGCCAGGGGGTGGGAGGGCTTCGGTGAGGAGCACTCGCCCGGCAAGGTTGGCCCGGCGAGCGGCGGCGGGAAGGCCCGCGGAGTCCTGGACGCCAGGAGCGAGGGTCAGCGCCGGGGCTACGGCGGCGGGGACGGTCTGGGCGCGGGCCGCCGCACGGGCGAGGCGCAGGACGTGCGGACCGCCCCGGCGACGACTGGCCGAGCGGCGCGAGGGGGCGGGGACGAACCACCGGACACCGTCAGCGTCGGGAACCGCTTCCGGGATGTGGGACACCGCGCGGCCCAGGAGGGTGCCGAGGTGCGTGGCGAGATCGTGCCTACCGCGCTCCTTGAAGGCGAGGACGAGTTCGCGTGGAGCGCCTTGGTAGTCGGCGAGGGCGTAGGTGGGACGCCCCCGAATCCGAACGGAAACGGGAGGCCCGAACTCCGCGAGACAGGAAGGACAACACGCCCCAGGCCCACCACAGCCCGCGCAACGGGGAGGGAGGACGAGGTCGAGGAGTTCGGTCAGCACCAGGCCAGGATGAAGGTGGGGACCGACAATTTCGGACCGATGACCGCGCCGAGCAGCGCCTGTGCACCCATTGGGCGACCCACAACGAAACCAGCAGCCGACCTGGCGACCCACAACGGGACCGGCCGCCAACTCGGCGACCCACAACGGGACCAGCAGCCGACTGGCGACCACCTACGGAACCGGAACACGCCTGTTGACCTGCTACGGAACGCTACGGGCCGCACGCAACCGTGGCCGATTTTACTTGGGGATTTTGGCCTTAAAATTGGAGATCGGGCAGGCCTTCGGGCACTGCCTTTTGGCCCGATCAAGGCCAAAATGAGGGGTCCCCAAGTCAAATCGGCCACACCAACGACGCAAATCGCCTGGTGACGACGCTGGAACCGGAACACACCGGGAGACCGCTCACCCCGGGTAGAACACGTACCCCGTCGGATCGGGTTTCACCTGGCTGCCTCGCCACACGTCCCCGACCTCGCTCGCACTCCACAACCCCGTGTGGTCCAGTGCCAACACCGGCCGCCCAGGCGCAGCGGCGATCGACGTCACCGGCACCGTCAGGTTCGACGTGTTGTACCGCTCGATCTTCAACCCGTCGATGTTCAACCGCACCACCGGCGAGTTCGGCAGCGACGTCCCCGCCACCAGCACGTCCTGCGCCAGCCAATCAACGGTCGTCACCACCCCGTCCAACGACGTCGGCTGCGGCCGGGGCACCCTGATCGTCGGCGTCGAGTCCTCGCTGCGCACCACCGCCGCGATGAACAGCTTCCCGTTGATCACGCACGCCACTCGCGTACCGTCGCGCGACAGCCGGAGTTCCTCGATGTGCCCGAACCCCGCCAACTCCGTCGCGTTCACCGCGCTGGTGCTCCACACACCACCCTCACCGCGAACGGCCCGGAACACGTTGACGCCATCGCCCACGGTCCACACCTCGGTCCCAGGCTGCCCCGCCGTGTTCCCCGGCACCCACGTGGGCCGGGTGAGGCTGGCGGCCTCCAGGTTGACCTCGCGGAGCGCCTCCTCGGCCGGGCCGAGGAGCAGGCGGACGGCGTTCGGGCCGGTGCGGCTGACCACGGCCAACTGTGAGCCGTCCAACGACTGGGCGCCGCTGACGATGTTGTACTCGCCGGTCCCGGCCGGGCCCTTGACCTGCGTGTCGTCCGGCAGCGAGACGAGCTTGCCGTTGGTCGCCACCATGCCGCGCTCCTCCGCGGACGGGGTGATCAGGGCGTCGCCGGACTGGACGTCGGCGGGCCGCCAGTCCTTCCTGTCCGGGGAGATGGCCGCGCCGTCGAGCAGCACGCGCACCCGGCTGCTGGTCACGCCCGCCAACGACCGCACGACCTGCGCGACGATCTTCTTGCGCACGGCCGGACTCGGGTCGCCGAGTCGGGTCAGGTCTACCTCGAGCGCGCCGTCGTTCGCCTCGCCGGTGGGCTTGTTGATGCCCGCGTCGGGGCCCAGCTCGCTGAAGAGGGCGCCGCGCATCGCGCTGGACGGCCCCTTCACCAGCAGCTCGGTCACCCGCTGCGGGATGCCGATGACGGGCGGCACGAGCACGAACCTCGGGTCGGGCACCAGGACGTTGCGGTCCTTGTCGTAGAAGAACAGCACCACCCGCTGGTAGACGCGGCCGAAGTCCGCGCTGGTGACGAACACCCCCACCGGCGGCGTCGAGATGCGCCACTGGCCGTCGACCTGCTCGACCCGGACGGGCTCGTTGAGGTCGCCGCCCTGCTGCACGAACGAGCTGTCCTGGAGGTCCAGCCTGCCGACGTTGCGGCCGACCACCTGCACCGTCCGCTGCTTGGCGTCCGACGGCAGGTCGGAGTCGCCGCTGCTCGGCACGGTGTTGAAGACGTTGTCGATGATCGTCGGCGTGCCCTTGGTGTTCCACGACTTCCGCGCGTCCGGCGTGAGGTACGCCTTCGCGGCGGCGTAGTCGCCCTCCGGGCTGGCCGACGCGACGATGAACTCGCGCACGATCGACAGCGGGTCCAGGTCCTTCTCCGGCTCGGGGGCCTCGACGGACGTCTGCCTCGACGCCGACGGCCCCAACGGCTTGGGGTTGGTCTGCGTCGGGATCGCCGCGCACCCCGTCAACGGGAGCAGCACCACCAGCAGGGCCAGCACACGCCGCTTCACCTGGCCTCCTCCCGGTCGGACGGGTCGCGGCCGGGAGCACCCGGCGGCCGGTCTTCCTCGCGAGCCTCCTTGGCCGAGTCCCAGGTGAACGCCGGGGTCTCGGCCGCCGTCTCCGAGTCCCAGGCCAGCTTCACGGGCTCCGCGGGCTTCTCCGAGTCCCACGCGAGCTTGGTCTCCTCCGCGGGCGGCTCGCCCGACTCCAGTTCGCCGACCGGCTTGGCGGGCTGCCAGGTGAACTCCGACTCGGCGAGGTCGACCTGCTCCGGCGAGTCGGGGACGGGCTCGGCCTCGATGGCGGGCAGGTCGGTCGGCTCCAGCGGCAGCGGGCTGCTGGTGATCTCGTGGCCGTGGGTGCACGGGAGGGTCAGGCGGAAGACCGCGCCGTAGCCGCGCTCGCCCCACGCCTCCAGCCAGCCGCCGTGCAGCCGGGCGTCCTCCAGGCTGATCGACAGGCCGAGGCCGGTGCCGCCGGTGCGGCGGTTGCGGGACGGGTCCGCGCGCCAGAACCGGTTGAACACAAGCTCGGCCTCGCCGGCCCGCAGGCCGACGCCGTGGTCCCGGACGGTGATCGCGACGGCGTTGCCGTCGCCGCGGACGGTCAGCTCCACCGGCAGGCCCTCGCCGTGGTCGACGGCGTTGGCCAGGAGGTTGCGCAGGATGCGCTCGACGCGCCGCGAGTCGAGCTCGGCGGTGACCTCGTGGTCGGGCATGTCCATGACGATCGTGGTGCCGTTGCCCTTGGCGATGGCGCGGACGGCGTCGTGCGCCCTGCGGGCCAGCACGCGCACGTCGACCGGGTCGGCGGCCAGCTCCTCGACGCCCGCGTCGAGCTTGCTGATCTCCAGCAGGTCGCCGAGCAGGGACTCGAACCGGTCCAGTTCGTCGACCAGCAGCTCCGTGGAGCGGGCGAGGCCGCCGGGGAACTGCTCGCGGGAGGCGTGCAGGACGTCGGCGGCCATCCGGACCGTGGTCAACGGGGTGCGCAGCTCGTGCGAGACGTCCGAGGTGAAGCGGCGCTGGAGCTGGCCGAAGTCCTCCAGCTGCTGGATCTGCTCCTGGATGCTCTCGGCCATCTCGTTGTACGACTGGGCGAGCCGGGCGACGTCGTCCTCGCCGACCACGATCATCCGCTCGTCCAGGCTGCCGTCGGCGAACCTCTCGGCCACCTCCGCGGCCTGCCGGACCGGGCGGACGACCTGGCGCGTGACGAGGTTCGCGATCACCGCGAGCAGCAGCAGGAGGACCAGGCCGCCGACGACGAGGGTGTTCTGCACGACCTCGGCGGTGGCCTGCTCGGTGGTCAGCGGGAACAGCAGGTAGAGCTGCATGGCGCGGGCCGACGTGCTGACCGGGACGCCGACGACCAGCAGCGTGGTCGGGCCGGTCTCGCGGTCGACCGTGGTGATCTGGCTGCCCGAGAACCCGGTCTCGACCATCTTGGCCAGGCCATCGGGCACTTCCCAGTACGGTCCGACGGCGTTCGGCTGGCCGTCCGCGCCGACGTTGTCCGCGTCGTCGAAGACCGGCTCGAACGCCCCCGCGCCCGAGCTGGCGACGTCCTGGCCGTTGCTGGCCGTGTTGATCTTGTTGCGGGCGCTGAGGAAGCGCGTGCGCACGGAGTCCGGTCCGGGGTTGAGCCCCAGCAGGTCCGGCTGCACCACGGCGGCGCTGGCCTTGGCCTGCCGGATCGCGGCGTTCGTCTTCGTCTCCAGCAACTGGTTGGTGATCTGCATCTGGAGCACCATGCCCAGCACGAAGACGACGGCCGAGGACAGCGCGAGCGTGGAGACCACCACCCGCAGCTGCAACGACCGCCGCCACAACTCGCCGAACGCGAGCCACCGCCTGCGCGCCTGCTCCACGACCCGCCGTCCTTGCCGGACGACGGGGAGGAGCAGTCGCGTGCGCCACGTCATCCCAGGCGCTCCCCAGCTGTCACGGAGGACCGGCCTTGTACCCGACGCCGCGGACGGTCAGCACGACCTCCGGGTGCTCCGGGTCGCGCTCGACCTTGGACCGCAGGCGCTGGACGTGCACGTTCACCAGACGGGTGTCGGCGGCGTGCCGGTAGCCCCACACCTGCTCGAGCAGCACCTCCCTGGTGAACACCTGGCGCGGCTTGCGCGCCAGCGCCACCAGCAGGTCGAACTCCAGCGGCGTGAGCTGGATCGGCCTGCCCTCGCGCAACACCTCGTGACCGGGGACGTCGATGCTCAGGTCGCCGATCGCCAGCGTTTCCGCGGGCTCGTTCTCGGTCCGCCGCAGCCGCGCCCTGATCCGCGCGACCAGCTCCTTCGGCTTGAACGGCTTGACCACGTAGTCGTCCGCGCCGGACTCGAGGCCCAGCACCACGTCCACGGTGTCGCTCTTCGCCGTGAGCATGACGATCGGGACGCCCGACTCCGAGCGGATCGCCTTGCACACGTCGATGCCGTTCATGCCGGGCAGCATCAGGTCCAGCAGGACCAGGTCGGGCTTGAGTTCGCGCAGCGCGGGCAGGGCCCTCGCCCCGTCGGCCACCACCGCGGTGTCGAAGCCCTCACCCCTCAGCACGATGGTCAGCATCTCCGCCAACGCGGGGTCGTCGTCCACCACCAGCACACGTGCCTTCATACCCAACATCGTCGCACTGACGGCCGGCCGTTCGCGCACCGCCCAGCGATCATCGCTGCTGGTCGTCGCGCGGGTTCGATCCGTAACCAGCTGGTGCTGTCGTTCCACCAGGCCACCTCGCCCTGTTAGCGCCGCTGAGCGGTTGTCTGGAACTAATACGCGGTGCGCTCACTTTTCGTTACCGAAAGTACCGAAGCGGACAGGAAAACCCACCCTTACGGCCTAATATTGCCCGGTTAACTTCGCACTTCCGAGTGCACTTAGTGTGACGATCAGCGACCAAATAGGCGATCAAGAAGGGGAGAAATTTTCACGTCCGCAGTCCCGTCGACCACTTCCCACGGCCCCAGCCACCCGTCGGCGGCCAACCCGTCGTACACGGACGAGCACCGCTGCTGGAGCCCGCCGTCCGACTCGTACAGATCACGGGCCCGCTCGGCGTCGTCCGCCTCGCGCCGCGCCGCCCGGTCCGCCGCGACCGCCGTCGGCACCCGCAGCAGCAGTTGCAGGTCCGGCACCGGCAGCCCGAACCGGTCCACCTCCAGCGCGCGGACCCACTCCACGAACTCGCCCCGCGAGTCCTGCCGCAGCCGCGCGGCCCCGTACGCCGCGTTCGACGCGATGTACCGGTCGAGCAGCACCACGTCGTACTCGGCGAGGTCGGCGCGGATCCGCTCGGCGGCACCCCGCCGGTCCAGCGCGTAGAGCACGGACATGCCGTGCACCGAGTCGGTGAGGTCGCCCAGCCTGCCGTGCAGCGCGTCGCGCACGAGGTCGGCGTGCACGTCCTCGTCGTAGCGGGGGAACGCGCCCGTCGCCACCTTCGCGCCGCGCACGGCGAGTTCCGCGGTCAGCGCGCCCGCCAGGGTCCGCTTCCCCGCACCGTCAAGTCCTTCGATCACCACGAGCTTTCCCACCCGCACACCCTAGTTGTGCGGCGGATCGTCACCATCGGACGCAGGCGAACGCCGTAACCGTCCCAAGCTTGTAACCCACATGGGTGAAACGGGATCTTCCGGTCACCGGATCGAGTGACTACGGTGAACCAACACTTCGGCGTGCGGAAGGTGGTGCCGCGGTGACCGCGGACTTCGGGCACGCCGGTCCGGCTGACGAGCCGACCGGCCTCCCGACCGGAGAGATGCCCGCCTCACTAGCCGAAACGCTGCGCTACGGACCGTTCCACCGGGCGCTGCGGGACGCGATAGCGCTTCGGGGCCTCTCGCTGGCCCGGCTGCGCGCGCACATCGAGCAGCTCGGCGTGCAGGTCGGCCAGTCGACGCTCAGCTACTGGCAACGCGGGCTGCGTCACCCGGAAGTGCCGAGGGCGATCCCGACCGTGCGGGCCCTCGAGATCGTGCTCAACCTGCCGACCGATTCGCTCACCTCGCTCATCGGCCCGCGCCCGTCCCCCCGCCCCACGCCTTCGGCTTTCGCCGAACTGGCTTCGGCCTGGGCCGACACCGCGCCGCTGCTGTCGGAGTTCGACGCCATCCCCGAGTCGTCCCGGTCGAACGCCGACCTGGAGATGCTCTGCGTCCACGACGCCGTCCTGATCGGCGGCCAGCACGAGCAGCGCGCCGTGACGACCCGCCTGGTCGTCCGGGCCCTGCGAGCGGGGCCGGACCGCTACCTGGCCGTCCACCAGGGCGACGAGGGCAGCCGCATCGACAGCGCCGTCGTCCGCCCTGGGGAGGGGTGCAGGCAGGGCCGTCTGAGACGCCAGGCCGCGTCGCGCGGGCTGGCCGTGGAACTGCTGTTCGACCGGCGGCTCGCCGAAGGCGAGGAGCACGTGTTCAGCTACACCGTCGTCGACGACACCGGCGGCCCCACCCCCGGCCACCACCGCACCTTCCGCGACCCCTGCCGCAGCTACCTCGTGCAGATGGGCTTCCACCGCCGGGCCCTGCCCGCCAGGTGCACCAAGCAGTTCCGCAGCGGCCTGATGGCCACACCGGTGGACGTGGACGAACTGGTGTGCGGCCTTGGAGGCGTTGTGAGCGCCTACTTCAGCGACGTTGGCCCCGGTACCGCGGGTGTCTCCGTCGAGTGGAGCTGACGGAGACACCCCTTCTTTCAAAATCAGTACCTGTAGTGGTCCGACTTGTACGGGCCCTCGACGTCCACGTCGATGTACTCCGCCTGCTCCTTGGTGAGCTTGGTCAGCTCGCCGCCCAGCGCCGCGAGGTGGATGCGCGCCACCTTCTCGTCGTGGACCTTGGGGAGGCGGTAGACCTCCTTGTCGTACTCCTGGTGCTTGGTGAACAGCTCGATCTGCGCGATCACCTGGTTGGAGAACGAGTTCGACATGACGAAGCTCGGGTGGCCGGTGGCGTTGCCCAGGTTGAGCAGGCGGCCCTCGGACAGCACGATGATCGACTTGCCGGAGGGGAAGACCCACTCGTCGACCTGCGGCTTGATGTTGGTCTTGCGGACGCCGGGGTAGCGGGACAGGCCCGCCATGTCCAGCTCGTTGTCGAAGTGGCCGATGTTGCCCAGGATCGCCTGGTGCTTCATCGACGCCATGTGCTCGGCGGTGACGACGTCCTTGTTGCCGGTCGTCGTGATGACGATGTCGGCGATCTCCAGGACCGTCTCCAGGCGCTTGACGTCGTAGCCGTCCATGGCCGCCTGGAGCGCGCAGATCGGGTCGATCTCGGTGACGATCACCCGTGCGCCCTGGCCGCGCAGCGACTCCGCCGCGCCCTTGCCGACGTCGCCGTACCCGCAGACCACGGCCACCTTGCCGCCGATGAGGACGTCGGTGCCGCGGTTGATGCCGTCGATCAGCGAGTGGCGGATGCCGTACCGGTTGTCGAACTTCGACTTGGTGACGGCGTCGTTGACGTTGATCGCGGGGAACAGCAGGGTGCCCGCCGCGGCCAGCTGGTAGAGCCGCATGACGCCGGTGGTGGTCTCCTCGGTCACGCCGCGGATGCCCTCGGCGATCTTGGTCCACTTCGAGGAGTCCGCCGCGAGCGAGTCGCGCAGCGTCTGGAGCACGACCTTCCACTCGTCCGAGTCGTTCTCGTCGTCTGCGGGGACGACACCGGCCTTCTCGTACTGCACGCCGTTGTGGACGAGCATGGTGGCGTCGCAGCCGTCGTCCAGGATCATGTTCGGGCCGCCGTCGGGCCAGGTCAGCATCTTCTCGGTGGCCCACCAGTACTCCGGCAGGGACTCGCCCTTCCAGGCGAACACCGGGACGCCCTTGGGCTCCTCCGGGGTGCCGTGCGGGCCGACGACGACGGCCGCGGCCGCGTGGTCCTGGGTGGAGAAGATGTTGCACGACGCCCAGCGCACCTCGGCGCCCAGCGACACGAGCGTCTCGATCAGCACGGCGGTCTGGACCGTCATGTGCAGGGAGCCGGACACGCGGGCGCCCTTGAGGGGGTACACCTCGGCGTACTCGCGCCGCAGCGTCATGAGGCCGGGCATCTCGTGCTCGGCGAGCCGGATCTCCTTGCGGCCGAACTCCGCGAGCGAGAGGTCGGCGACGGCGAAGTCGAGCCCGTTGCTGGTTTGGAGCCTCGCGGCCTCGATGTCGGCGGTCATTCTCAGTTCCCTCCACGGCAGCACTAACGGGTCAATCGACCCTACCGCCGCCACGCCGGGCCGGTCCGTTCGCCGTGATCGGGTGGCCGATGGCCCACTATGGCGGTTCGACCTCACCACGCGGAGCTGCAGTTAGGACCGACGATGCTCATTCAAGGCCCCGACACACGGGTCGTCGAGTTGCGGGTCCACGGCGTGCAGGGCACGACGCCGCAGTCGCTCGTGGACGCCGTGGCCGCGGTCGACGTGGCGGGTGACGGGCTGGGCCGGATCGTGCGGCCCGCCGACCGGCTGCGCAGGCCCGGACCGGGTCCGGTGCTCCAGGCCGACGGGCGTCCGGTCACGCGGGTGGTCGAGGGGTACGTGTGGGGCGCGATGACGTCCGGTGGGTGGGCGAAGGCGACGTGGGCGGTGCTGTTCCCGTTCAGCCTGGCGAACGCGGCGCACTGGATGCTGCCGCCGGTGCCGGAGCGCAACACCGCCGCCCACCTGCTGGGGATCGGGCTGCGGTCGCTGCTGCGGCTGGCCGCGCTGCTGCTCACCGTGCTGCTGGTGGCGCAGACGGCGGTCGTGACGCTGGACCTGGTGGCGGCGCAGTGCCTCGCGCCGGGCTCCGCGTGCCTGGCCGACGTGGTGCCGCTGTCCCTGCGCACGACGCCGTGGGCGCGGACCGCGGTCGGGCTCGCCCCCATCGCGCTGCTGATCTTCCTGGTGGCCCGGCTGTCGAGGGTGGACTGGCGCGTCGACCGGCCGGAGCCGACCGACGGCGAGCCCGAGTCGTCCGTACTCCCCGGCGCGCACGTCGCCACCGACCCGGACGCCCCCGCGCTGCGCGCTCTGCACGTCGTCGCGGCGCTCGGCGGGGCCTCGGTGATCGCCCTCGGCGGCCCGCTCGGTCCGCTGGTGGCCCCCGGCCCGCAGGGCGTGGCGATCACGGTCGCGTGGGTGCTCGGACTGGTGCTCAGCGGCGTGGCCGCGCTCGGCGTGATGCTGCTGGACGACCCGACGGGCGGGGCGCCGCACCGCGGTGGCCGCTGGCTGCGCGCCGCGCTCGGCCACCGGGTCCGCCGAGGGCTGCTGTTCGGTTCGGGGGCGTTGCTGCTGGTGGCGGGCGGTCTGGTCGACCGGTTGCCGACGCGGATGCCCGGTGTGGACGTCGGCGTCCAGGTGTTGGCGGCGCTGCTGGTGCTGGTGTGCGTGCTGCTCGGGGTCCTGCTGGTCCCGGCGGCCCTGCTGGCCCGGCCCGCGTGGGCCGCGCTGCCGCGCCGGCTGCGGCCGTGGGCCGGTGGCTGGATGGCCGCGCCGATGCTGGCCGTCGCGGGCCTGCTCGGCGGCGGGTTCGGCGCGGGGGTCGCGCTGACCGTGCGGTGGCTGCTCGGCGGCGGGCTGCCGCTGCCCATCGGCTACGGCTACATCACCCTGCTGTGGGGCGTGGCCGGCGTGCTCGGCCTGCTCGCGGGCGTCTTCATCGTCGCGACCACCGGCATGGTGCGGTGGAGCGCGCTGCGGGGGAACCGCGAGTGGGCGCACGAGGCGGCGCTGCTGCACTCCGGGCGAGTACGGGACGTCAAGCTCGCGGCACGGGCGTGGTGGTGGGCCCGGTGGGCGCGCAACCACAGCCACCACGTGCTGCTGATCCTCGCGGCCGTGCTGGTCGCGGGCGCGATCCCCGCCATCGCGCTGCGGCTGCGGCAGATCGAGCCCGCGGCGTGGACCACGCCGTTCTCCGCCTTCGGCGTGCTGGCGCTCGGCGTCCTCGCCGTCACGCTGCTGCGCGCGGTCTGGCTGGCCGCACGACGGCCGCAGTCCGGTCGACGGCTGGGGGTGCTGGCGGACATCGCGTCGTTCTGGCCGCGCGAGGCGCACCCCGTGGTGCCGCCCTGCTACGCGCTGAAGGTCGTGCCGGAACTGGTGGCGCGCACCCGTGAACACCTCCAGGACCGGGGCACCCGCGTGGTGCTGACCGGGCACAGCCAGGGCAGCCTGCTGGTGGCCGTGGCCGCCGCCCGGCTGCTGGAGGTGCTGCCGCCGGAGGACCGCGAACGCGTCGGTCTGCTGACCGCCGGGTCCCAGTTGCAGTGGGCGTACCCGAGGGCGTTCCCCGCCGTGGTGCCGCACAGCTCCCTCGCCGCGCTGGCCGGTGGCCTGGACGGGCGGTGGCGGGCGCTGTGCCGCGGCACGGACCCGCTCGGCGGCGCCGTGACGACGTGGGACAGGCAGGTGTTCGACGGGCTGCTGCTCGGCGTCGGCTACCTCCCCGACGGCACCGAGGGCGCGCTGCCGCCCGCCGTGCGCGGCCCGAACGGCGCGCTCGTGCTCGGCGGCGACCACTGGCTGCCCGACCCGCAGCGCGGACCGTTCCCCGGCAGGCGGTGGGCGTCGGGCGTGTGCGGCCACGCGGACTACACCGCCGACCCAGAGTGGGACCGGGCCGTGGCCATCGCGGCCGGGCTCAGCCGGGTCGACTCGCCCGAGCAGACGACCGGCTCCCTGCCCTCGCTGCCCGCCGCCCGGCGCGGGACGACCCCGCCCATCCAGGTGAAACCGCTCTCACAGGCTTCGGAACCCCGTTCACCCTAAGGTTCGGTTATGCGCTGACTAAGTCCTGCGCAACGATGGTCACCACTCGCCTCACCCGACTTATGTTTCGGGCCCGAGACGAGGAGATGACACGATGTCGGGTGCACTGCCGAACGAGCTCCGCCGGTCGCTGAGCGAGATCGCCCGCACGCCACGACTGCTCATCGCCTGCGATTACGACGGCACGCTCGCCCCGATCGTGCCGGACCCCGCGCAGGCGTTGCCGCTGCCGGAATCCGTGGCCGCGCTGCGCGCGCTGGCCGAGCTGCCGTCCACCGAGGCGGCCGTCATCTCCGGGCGCGAGCTGCGCGACCTCGCGGTCATGTCGCGGCTCCCCGTCGAGGTGCACCTCATCGGCAGCCACGGGTCGGAGTTCGACGCCGGGTTCGCCACCGAGCTGCCGCCGTCCGTGCGCGACCTCTACCACCGCATGCTCGCGAAGCTGGCGAAGATCGCCTCCGACGCCGAGGACGTGCTGCTGGAGGTGAAGCCCGCGGGCATCGCCGTGCACACCCGCAAGGCCACCCAGGAGGTCGCCGCGCAGGTGTCGCAGGCCGTGCGCCTCGGGCCGGGCCGGTGGAACGGCGTGCAGGTCACCGAGGGCAACTCGGTCATCGACCTGACGCTCGTGCCGACCGACAAGGGCCAGGCCGTGGAGCTGCTGCGCAAGCGCTTCGGCACCACCGCCGTCGTCTACATCGGCGACGGGATCAGCGACGAGCGGGCGCTGTCCCGGCTGACCTCGTCGGACGTCGGTGTGAAGGTCGGCACCGACCCGACGACGGCAGAGCACCGCGTGGCCGAGCCGATCGCCGCCGCCCGCGTGCTGGCGTTCCTGCTGGACGCCCGTCGGCGCTGGCTGTTCGGCGAGCAGGTCGTGGCGATCGAGCGGCACAGCATGCTGTCGAACCAGCACACGCTCGCGCTGGTCACGCCCGCCGCCAAGATCAACTGGATGTGCTTCCCCGAGCCGGACTCCGCCGCGCTGTTCGCGGACCTGCTCGGCGGCCCGTCCGCGGGCCACTTCACCATCAGCCCCGCGCACTCCGGCCTCCCGCTGGGCCAGCGGTACCTGCCCGGCACGATGACCGTCGAGACCCGCTGGTCCAAGCTGGCCGTCACCGACTACCTGGACGACGACGCGCTCGTGCGGGTCGTGTCCGGTCACGCCGCCGCGATCGTGGAGTTCGCGCCCCGCCCCGAGTTCGGCGCGGTCCCGGTCCGCCTGGTCGTGGAGAACGACGGCCTGCGGGTCGTCGGCACGGCCGACCCGATCGTGCTGCGCTCGCCGGGTGTCGACTGGCAGATCGTCGACGACGGCGAGCACCAGACGGCCCGCGCGGTCCTCGAACCGTCCCCGGACACCCACGCCGTGTTCGAACTCCGCTGCGGCACCTCGGACCTGTCCCCGCACCCGGTCGCCGAGGTCGCCCGCCGCAAGGCGGCCGGTCAGACGTGGCAGACCTGGTTGGACGGCCTGACGCTGCCGGACGTGCAGCGCGACCTCGTGGCCCGCTCCGCCCTCACCCTGCGCGGCCTGGTGCACAAGCGCACCGGCGCGATCCTGGCGGCGGCCACCACCTCACTCCCCGAGGAAATCGGGGGCGTTCGCAACTGGGACTACCGCTACTGCTGGCTGCGCGACGCCGCGCTGACCGCGCAGTCGCTGGTGTCCCTGGGCTCCACCTCGGAGGCCGAGGCGTACCTGGACTGGCTGCACGACGTCCTGGACACCCTCCCCGGCCCGGAGCGCCTGCACCCGCTGTACACGGTGCAGGGCGGCAACCTGGGCGCGGAGGCGGTCATCGAGTCCCTCCCCGGCTACGCGGGCTCCCGCCCGGTCCGCGTCGGCAACCTGGCCAGCCAGCAGGTCCAGCTCGACGTGTTCGGCCCGATCGTCGAACTGATCACCATGCTCGCCGCCGCCCGCGCCGAGTTGGCCGAACGCGACTGGGCCGTCGTCACCGCCATGGTCACCGCCGTCGGCCACCGCTGGCAGGAAGCCGACCACGGCATCTGGGAGGAGCGCCACGCCCCGCGCCACCGCGTCTACTCGCGCGTCATGTGCTGGGTGACGGTGGACAGGGCCATCAAGATCGCCACCCGCTTCGGCCGCGAGGTCCCGGAGTCGTGGGTGATACTGCGCGACTGCATCGCCGTGGACGTCCTGAAGAACGGCTGGAACGACGAGGTAGGAGCCTTCACCACGGCCTACGACGGCGACGACCTGGACGCCGCCTCACTGCACGTGGGCTTGTCGGGCTTGATCGACCCGTCCGACGAACGCTTCCAATCCACCGTCACGGCAGTGGAAGCCGAACTCCGCCAGGGCGCAACGGTCTACCGCTACCGCCGCGACGACGGCCTCCCCGGCGACGAGGGCGGCTTCCACCTGTGCGCGGCGTGGATGATCGAGGCCTACCTCCGCACCGGCAGGCGCACGGAGGCAGAGGAACTCTTCGGCCAACTGGTCGACTGCGCAGGCCCCACAGGCCTCCTCGCGGAGGAGTACGACCCGCTGAACGAACGCTCCCTGGGCAACCACCCCCAGGCGTACTCCCACCTGGGCCTGATCCGCTGCGCCCAACTGCTGGACGAGGTCTGGTAGCCACCCCCCAAGCCGTGTGGGGCGCCCAATCCGCGCCGAAGGAAGGACGCTCCACACGTTCCACCCGAAGAGGCCCGCCCCCGCCACAGGGACGGGCCTCTTCACCTTCGAGGCCAGAAAATTCCAGAAGGGCCAGAGAGTGGACAGAGACGGGAAGCGGGACCGGCACCGACCAAGACCGAACCGAGCTGGACAGGACGGCCTGGACACGGCCGGAACCGGAGAGCCAGGACGAGGACTGGAACTGCGCCGCTGGCAGAACCGAGGCCCGGAACCGGGGCTACGACTGAGACTGAGCCACGACTGCGGCTGGGCCTGGGACTGAGCCTGAGCCGGGTTTGTGGCGAGGAGCCGAAGTTCAGGCCAGCACTGAGGTTGGAGTCGAGCCCTGGGTTAGGGCTGGGGCTGGAGTTGCCCTGGGCTGAGGCTGGCGCTGGAGTCGAGCCCTGGGTTAGGGCTGGGGCTGGAGCTGAGCCCTGGGTTAGGGCTGGGGCTGGGACTGGCTGTTCCTGTGTTCTCAAGCGGAAGCACGCAACCAGGGCGGCGACCAGACCCCCGGCTTCACCCCGATCCTGAGCGCCCTTCGTGCTTTTTCGTCTTTGTCAAGGCGTCTTTCCAGCCTTGACAAAGACGAAAAAGCATCGAAATAATTGCGCGATCGGGTTGAAGCCACCCCAAAAAACCTCAAGGCGCAACCAACACCCGCACAGCCTCCACCACCACACCCCGCCGCCGAGCATGATCATCATCCGACAACCCGGCGATCTCCTCCGTCTGCACAGACCACATCGACGCCGTGTTGATCACCAACATCAACAAGTGCTCAGCCGAGAACCGCGAAGACACCACCCCAGCCTCCTGCGCCTCCCGAATCGCCGCCACCTTCGCCAGATCCGCCTCCCGGATCGCCGCGATCCCCCCTCGCCCCTCACTCTCCAACCGATGCCAGGCAGCGAGCCGCATCACCTCCGGATACGCCACCTGCCCGTCGAACAACGCCCCCGCGTACCCAGGCAGATCCCGAGCATCGATAGGCAATGTCGACACAGCACGCACCACCACGTGATCGAACACCGCCTCGAACAGCTCGTCCTTCCCCCCGAAGTACGTGTACACCAGCCCAGCACTGCACCCGGCTCGTTTCGCGAGCCGGTCGATCCGCGCCCCCGCGATGCCGAACTCGGCGAACTCCGCGAGCGCGGCCTCCAGCAGCTGCTTCTTCTTGGCCTCTGGGTCCCGTGGCGCCATGCCACCCACCCTATTGAATGAACGTTCACTTGACAACTCCCCCACGACAGTGCTCCACTAGCACCAACGAACTGAATGAACGTTCATTTAGGAGCAGCATGACCCCCCAACGCGCCCTCATCACCGGCGGCAACAACGGCATCGGCTACGAAACCGCCCTAGCCCTGGCCACCACGGGCACCGAGGTGGTCCTGGCAGGCCGAGACGAGGCCAAGCTCCACACCGCCGCCGCCAAGATCCGCGAACAGCTCCCCACCGCCCAGGTCGACACCCTCCACCTCGACCTGGCCGACCTAGCCTCCGTCAAGACCGCAGCCCAGGCACTCCTCGCCACCGGCCGCCCCCTCGACCTGCTCATCAACAACGCGGGCGTCATGGCCGTCCCGGACCGCCGCCTCACCGCCGACGGCTTCGAACTCACCTTCGGCACCAACCACCTCGGCCACTTCGCCCTCACCGGCCACCTCCTCCCCGCCCTCACCGCCGCCAAGACCGCCCGCGTGATCACCGTCAGCGCCAAGGTCTCCCGCACCAAGAACGCCACCCTCGACGACCCGCTGAGCGAGAACTCCTACTCGGGCATGGCCGCCTACACCAAGTCCAAGCTCGCCAACGTCGTCTTCACCGTCGAACTGGCCCGCCGCACCAGGAACGTCCTCACGGCCGTCGCCGTGCACCCCGGCACCAGCGCCACCGGCCTCCAGCAGCACACCCCGAAGGTCTTGCAGGCGCTCACGTCCGTCCTCCTCGACCGCCTGGTCGGCCAGTCCCCGTCCGAGGCCGCTCGCCCTTCCCTCTACGCCGCAACGGTTCCCGGCGTGAAGTCCGGTTCCTTCATCGTCCCGAAAGGACGCGCCGAACTCCGCGGCGAACCCGGCGAGGCCGAACTCCCCCCAGCCGCGACGAACCCCGCCACCGGACAACGCCTCTGGAAGCTCTCCGAATCCCTCACCAACGTCCACTACTGAAACGAGCAGAAGCCATGACCTACGAACGAATCCAACAGTCCACTGTGGACGCCATGAAAGCCATCAACACCGCCCTAGCGGCAGCCAAGTACCCCGACCCCTCCACCCCGGAAGGCCTAGAGGTACTCCGCAACGCCACCTTCCAGGCCCCCGCCCCCACCGAACTCACCCCCGTTGACCGCACCCTCCCCAACGGCCAGGTCGTGCGGATCATCCGCCCCGACGGCCCCGTCAACGGCGTCGTCTTCCACGTCCACGGCGGCGGCTTCGTCCTCGGCAAGCCCAGTGACGACGACGCGATCAACGACCGACTGGCCCGCACGGCCCAGGTCGCCGTCGTCTCGACCACCTACCGCCTGGCCCCGGAGCACCCCTTCCCCGCAAACCTCGACGACTGCCTGACCGCCGCCCGCTGGCTCGCCGACAACGTCGAGGCCGAGTTCGGCACCGACCGGATCGTCATCTCCGGCTACTCCGCGGGCGGCTACCTGGCCGCGCAAACGCTGCTGCG
The DNA here is from genome assembly GCF_042738955.1 of Umezawaea sp. NPDC059074. Classification (NCBI taxonomy): domain Bacteria; kingdom Bacillati; phylum Actinomycetota; class Actinomycetes; order Pseudonocardiales; family Pseudonocardiaceae; genus Umezawaea; species Umezawaea sp. NPDC059074. The sequence goes on along the minus strand of NZ_JBHYHC010000024.1, from coordinate 5,569 downwards.
CCTGCGGGACCTCCACCCGGAGGCGTTCCGCCGGTTCGTCGGCGCCAGCCTGGTGTTCGGCGTGTACGACCTCAGCCGCACCCCGAGCGTCCGCCGTTCGACCCCGGACACGATCGTCCTGCCGTCGCACTGGACGCGCCAGTTCACCGCCTTGGCGTTCCCCGGTCTGGACGACGAACGCTTGCGCAGTCCCGAGTTCTCCCCGCTGCACGCCGACCTCACCGGTCTCCCGCCCGCCCTGTTCACCGTCGGCGACCTGGACCCGCTGCTGGACGACTCGCTGTTCCTGTCCGCCCGCTGGACCGCCGCGGGCAACGAGAGCGACCTCTCGGTGTGGCCGCACTCGCCGCACGGCTTCGTCGGCATGACCCCGCCGACCGGTCTCCTCGCGCAGGCCCGGATCAACGCCTGGATCGCCGACCTGCTGGCAGCCAGGACCCCGACCACGGTCGTGCGCGCGTTCATCGACGAGGTCGTCAACGGCGGCGACCTCGACCGGATCGACGACCTGTGGGCCCCCGACCTGGTCTGGCACGGCGGCAGCCTCGGCGAGGTGCACGGGATCGAGGACTACCGGACCATGCTCACCGCCGCCAAGACCGGCTCGTTCACCGGCATGGAGCTCACGGTCCACGAGCTCATCGCCGCCGGTGACCAGGTCGTCGTGCGGTTCACCAACAGCGGCACGCAGGACGGCCCTTTCCTCGGCCTGCCCGCCACCGGGAAGCACGCCGAGTGGCTCGGCGTCGGGATCTACACCGTCCGGAACGGCCGCATCACCGAGGCGTGGTTCGCCGAGGACGTGCTGGGGATGCTGCTCCAGCTCGGCGCGCTCTCACTGGGGACGCTGACCCCATAGTCGCCACGCGCGGGGGCTCTGGCGCTCGTGGTTGCTGTCCGCCTCGGCGAACCGCAGCCGGATCCGGGCCCCGCCGAGCTTCCCGCGCTCTATGTGGATCGTGCCGCCCGTGCTCTCCACGGCGGCCCTGGCGATGTCCAGCCCGAGCCCGGTGGACCCGCGCCCGCTGGCCCCGCGCAGCAGCGCGGCCTCCGGGTCCGCCACGCCGGGGCCCGCGTCGTCGACGACGAGTGTGATCCATCCCGCATGGCGAACAACTGCCACGCCGACCTCCGTGGACGGCGGCGTGTGGTGGAAGACGTTGTCCATCAGCGCGTCGACGACCGCGCTCAGCCCCTCGGTGGACAGGGCGACGGGGGTCGGCTCGTAGGGCAGGTCGACGTCGCAGATCCGGCCCTGGTCCTCCGCGTAGGCCGTCCAGAAGACCATGCGGGTCCGCACGACGGCGCTGACGTCGCACCGGTCGCCGAACTCGCCGGAGTTCTGGTGCACGGACTGGATGATCCGGTCGACGTCGTTCTCCATGCTGGTCACGGCCCTGCGGATGCGCTCGGCGACCGGGCCGGAGCCGATCGACTCCGCGTCCAGCCGCAGCGCGGTCAACGGCGTCCGCAGCCGGTGGGAGACGTCCGCGATCATCTCGCGCTCCTTGGCCAGCAGCCGTCCGGTCCGGTCCGCGGCGGCGTTGATCGACTCGGCCAGCGTCACCAGCTCGGCCGGGCCGGTCAGCTTGATCCGCACGTTCACGTCGTGCAGGCCGATCTCCCGCGCCGTGTCGGACAGCACGCGGACCGCGTCCAGCGCGGGGTGCGCCATCCGGCGGCCCACCAGCACGGCGAGCCCCGCGCCCACGACGGTGACCAGCACGAGCAACGCGATCCGCAGGACGAGTTCCCCGTCCACGACCTCCGCCGGGGACGTGGTCACCACGATGGCCGTGTCCTCCAACGAGGTCGCCACCCGCAGGCCGTCCGTCAGCTCCGGCGTCGAGGTGCCGACCCCTATCGTCGCCCCGTCCGGCAGGTACACCGCCAGCCTGCCCTCGACCCCGGCGCTGGTGCCCGCGATCGCCGCGCGCACGGTGTCGTGGTCGGTCGTCACGGTGAGCACGGCGGCGATCGTCTGCCGCGCGTGCTCGTCGGAGACGCGGGCTTCCTCGCGGGCGTCGAGCACGACCAGCACGATCGCCAGGGCCAGCAGCAGGACCGCGGACGTCGCGGCGGTGACTCCGAGCGCGCGGGTGACCAGCGCCCTCATTCGGGCGCCGACAGCTTGAGGCCCACCCCTCGCACGGTGTGCAGGTACTTGGGGTTGGCGGCGGTCTCCCCGAGCTTGCGGCGCAGCCACGACGCGTGCACGTCGATGGTCTTGTCGTCGCCCACGTGCGGGTGGCCCCACACGGCCTGGATCAGCTCGCGGCGGGTGATCACCTTCGACGGGCGCTGCGCCAGGTACGCGAGGAGGTCGAACTCGCGCCTGCTCAGCGACAGCATCTTGTCGCCGAGCCTGGCCTGGCGCTGGCCGAGGTCGATGTGCAGGTCGCCCACGGTCAGCACGTCGACGTGCTCGGGCTTCGGGCGCTCGGTGCCGGTGCGGCGCAGCAGCGCGTTCATCCGCGCGGTGAGGTGCTCGCTGGAGAACGGCTTCACGATGTAGTCGTCCGCGCCCGCGTCGAGCGCCGAGACGATGGAGCTCTCGCTGCCGCGCGCGGTCGCGACGATGACGGGGACGTTGCTCACCCCGCGGAGCATCCGCAGCGCGGCCACCCCGTCGAGGTCCGGCAGGCCGAGGTCCAGCAGCACCAGGTCGAGCTCCTGGTTCGCCGCCTCGCGCAGCGCGGCCACGGCGGTGCTCACGGCCTGCACCACGTGCCCCAGTTCGGTGAGCGCGTGCACCAGCGCCGCTTGGACAACCGGGTCGTCCTCGACCAGGAGCACTTTCGACATGGGGTGAACACTAGGCATCCGAACGCCATCGGGCGAGTGCTGGTGTTGCCGGGGCATTATGCGCAGGTTGCGGACTTATCGCGATTGTGCCGACGCCTTAATCCTGCCTTAGTAGGCCTCCGTTTACGGTCTTCGCACCGAGGCCGTCGTGTCTCGGATCACAGTGGCAGGGCTTGATCGCCTGCGAGGAGATGGTCGTGGCAGAAGTAGTACTGACCGGGCTGGGCAAGGTGTACTCCGACGGGACGCGGGCCGTCGACGATCTCAACCTGGAGATCCGCGACGGGGAATTCCTCGTGCTCGTCGGACCTTCCGGCTGCGGGAAGACGACCGCGCTGCGGATGATCGCCGGTCTGGAGCACATCAGCGAGGGCACCATCCACATCGGCGAGACCGTCGTCAACGGCGTGCCGTCGCGCGACCGCGACGTGGCCATGGTGTTCCAGTCGTACGCCCTGTACCCGCACCTGAACGTCCGGGAGAACATCGGGTTCGGCCTGGCGCTGCGGAAGCTGCCCAAGAAGGAGATCGACCGCCGCGTCCGCGAGGTCGCGGAGGTGCTGGAACTCCAGGAGCACCTCGACCGCAAGCCGCGCGCCCTCTCCGGCGGCCAGCGCCAGCGCGTCGCCATGGGCCGCGCGATCGTCCGCGAGCCGCAGGTCTTCCTGATGGACGAGCCGCTGTCCAACTTGGACGCGAAGCTCCGGGTCCAGATGCGCGCGCAGATCGCCAGGGTGCAGCGCGACCTCGGCGTGACGACGGTGTACGTCACGCACGACCAGACCGAGGCCATGACGCTCGGCGACCGCGTCGCGGTGATGAAGCGCGGCGTCCTCCAGCAGGTCGGCCCGCCCCAGGAGCTGTACGACCGCCCGGTCAACCTGTTCGTGGCGGGCTTCATCGGCTCGCCCGGCATGAACCTCGTGACCACCCGCCTCGACAAGGACGCCGAGGGCCGGTACTGGGTCGCGCTGAACTCCGACGCCCTGCTGCTGCCGGAGAGCGTGCTGCACCAGCGGCCCGCGCTCGCCGACCACGTCGGCAAGGACGTCGTGCTGGGCATCCGCCCGGAGGACATGGAGGACGTCGCGCTCGCCGACGCGCAGGAGGGCCAACTCCTGCACTCGGTCGCGGACCTCGTCGAGGCGATGGGCTCGGACGTGCTCGTGCACTTCCCGATCGACGCCGAGCCGGTCGTCACCGAGGACACCAAGGAACTGGCGATGGACGCGGGCACCGAGGACCTGCCGTCCCTCACCAAGGGCAAGGGAACGGTCATGGTCGGCCGCTTCAGCCCCCGCACGCGCATCTACGAGGGCCAGCCGGTGGCGGCCTGGGTCGACACGTCGCGTCTGCACTTCTTCGACCCGGAGACCGGGTCGTCCATCTGGAACAGGTCAGGAGATCAGCGATGAGGCTGAACAAGGTTTCCGCCGTGCTCGCCGCGGCAGCGGTGGTCAGCGCGACCGCGTGCTCGTCCGGCGGGACGACCGACGGGGGCAGCGCGGGCGCGAGCCTGAAGGGACAGACCGTCGAGGTCGTCGGCCCGTGGTCGGGCGACGAGCAGCAGAAGTTCGAGAAGGTCCTGGACGCGTTCAAGACCAAGACGGGCGCCACGGTCACGTACACGCCCGCCGGTGACGAACTGCCCACCCTGCTCCAGACGAGACTCCAGGGTGGCACGCCACCGAGCGTGGCCCTGGTCGCCCAGCCCGGCCTGATCGCCCAGCTCGCCAAGGCGGGCTCGCTCAAGCCGTTGTCCCCCGAGGTCGAGAAGGCCGTCACGGACCACAACGCGCCGATCTGGAAGCAGTTCGGCAGCGTCGACGGCAAGCTCTACAGCGTGTACTTCAAGGCCGCCAACAAGTCCACGGTCTGGTACAGCCAGAAGGCGTTCGACCAGGTCGGCGCGAAGGTCCCCGCCACGTGGGACGAGTTCGTCGCCACCGGCAAGTCCATCGTGGACACCGGGCAGGCCGCGGTCTCCGTCGCGGGCGCCGACGGCTGGACGCTGACCGACTGGTTCGAGAACGTCTACCTGCGCACCGCGGGCCCGGACAACTACGACAAGCTCAGCAAGCACGAGATCCCGTGGACCGACCCGTCGGTGCGCAAGGCCCTCGAAACGCTGGCGCAGCTCTTCGGTGACGAGCGGCTGATCGCGGGCGGCCACGCCGGCGCGCTGCAGACCGAGTTCGCCAAGTCCGTCATCAACGTCTTCGGCGACGACCCCAAGGCCGCCATGGTGTTCGAGGCCGACTTCGTCGCCAGCGTCATCACCGCCAACACCAAGGCGAAGGTCGGCGAGGACGCCAAGTTCTTCCCGTTCCCGTCGGTCGGCGGCAGCAAGTCCGCGGTCGTGGCCGGTGGCGACGCCGCCGTGGCGCTCAAGGACGACGAGGCCACCAAGCAGTTCATGGCGTTCCTCGCCTCCCCCGAGGCGGGCACCGTGTGGGCCGAGCTCGGCGGTTTCCTGTCCCCCAACAAGGACATCGCGGCCGACTCCTACCCGGACGACGTGACCCGCGACCTCGCGAAGGCCCTCGTCGACGCCGGTGACAACGTCCGGTTCGACATGTCCGACCTCGCCCCGTCCGCCTTCGGCGGCACCAAGGGCGCGGGCGAGTGGAAGGACCTCCAGGACTTCCTGGCCGCTCCGGCCGACCTCGACGGCGCCACCAAGCGCCTGGAGGACAACGCAGCCAAGTCATTCGTCGGGAAGTGACATGACCGTTTCCGATTCCGCCGTCGCGGACGCCGAGGG